>NZ_JACHCW010000025.1:0-48655 GCF_014200825.1 Pedobacter sp. AK017 | reverse complement strand
CTCCGAAGCGGGTTGCAAAAGTAGGAAAATTATCAACCCAATCAAACTATATCACACCATTAAATCAACTTTTATCCTAACTGCCTTAATTACAATCAGAAAAATTTAAAAAAATGCTGCCTTTTTATTGTTTTAACGCTTATGCTCCCAAAAACAACATTCTATACCCGCCAAACCAGGCAATCCCTGAAGGCAAAGCCCGCTCCTGGTAAGGCCATGTCCTCACATCATCCACACATTCTACACACTTTCTTCACAAAAAGGTACCTGTTTGTGGGTTTGGTGTGAAGGAAGGGTGAACCAGGTGTGAAGAATCACACTTCTTGTGAACAACATGGCCTAAAAAAAAGCCCCTGCAGTATTGCTACTACAAGGGCATATCTAAAATTAAAACAAACGATGTTAGAAGTTAAAATACGTTTTGGCGTTGTTGTAACAGATATCCTGTATCACCTTTCCAAGCCATTCCTGGTCATTTGGCAGTTCACCATTCTCCACATCGGCTCCAAACAGGTTACACAGTATCCTTCTGAAGTACTCATGGCGGGGATAAGAAAGGAAACTTCTGGAATCTGTAAGCATCCCCACAAAGCGGCTCAGCAGTCCCATATTAGACAAAGTATTGAGTTGTTTGATCATGCCATCCTTCTGGTCCAGGAACCACCAGCCCGATCCCCATTGTACTTTACCAGCAACTGTACCATCATTGTAATTACCAATCATGGTGGCCATCAGCTCATTATCAGCAGGGTTCAGGTTATACAATATGGTTTTTGCCAAACGGTTCTGGCTGTCCAGGTTGTTTAAAAATTTCGAAAGCTGCTTCGCCTGGCTAAAATCACCTATAGAATCAAAGCCGGTATCTGGTCCAAGCTGGGTCAGTAACCTGTTGTTGTTGTTTCTTAATGCGCCCAGGTGGTATTGCTGTACCCAACCTTTTTCATGGTCCCACAGCGCAAATTCAAACAACAGGGCCGATTTAAACTTCAACACTTCATCCATACTTAAAGCAGCTTTCGTTCTGATCTTTACAAAAATGGATTTCACTTCCTCAGCAGTATAGTCTTCTGCATAGATCTGCTCCAATCCGTGGTCTGAAACCGAACAGCCATTGGCCGCAAAATAATCATGGCGTGCTTTTAAAGCCGAAAGGTAAGTATCCAGGTCATTGATCTCCGCTCCCGATAAAGCTGCCAGCTTATCTATATATTGGTTAAGCCCGGCAGTATCATCTGCATTCATGGCCTTATCCGGCCTGAAGGCAGGCAATATCTTGATATCTACCCCGTCATTTTTTAGTTTCTGGTGAAACTCCAGATTATCCAGCGGATCATCGGTAGTGCACAATGTTTTCACATTCATTTTGCGCAGCAGGTTCAGCACCGAATATTCGGGCGTCTGTAATTTAGCGGTACATTCATGATATATACGTTCTGCATTTTCGGCAGAAAGCACCTCATGCACATCAAAATACCTTTGCAGTTCCAGGTGTGTCCAGTGGTATAAAGGGTTTCTTAAGGTATAGGGAACGGTCTCTGCCCATTTTTTAAACTTCTCCAGATCGCTTGCCCCACCGGTGATGTAATGTTCATCGATACCATTTGCCCGCATGGCGCGCCATTTATAATGGTCGCCATATAACCAGGCCTGGGTAATGTTCTCAAAATTAATGTCATTTGCCATTTGATCGGGAATCAGATGGTTGTGATAGTCAATCACCGGCATTTGTTTGGCAAAGTTATGGTACAGCATTTCGGCTGTTTTGCTCTCTAATAAAAAGTTTTCGTCTAAAAATTTCTTCATGCAAATAAGTATATAATGTATTTACGCGTTTCTATAAGGAAACGCCTCTTTTCCATGGAATAAAATCGTCCTGAATGTGACGTACTGCACTCACGGTAGTATGACCGCTGGCCACGTCGATCACATAATTCAAGATCCTGCTGCCGGCATCTTTAATGGTCTCGTCGCCATCAATAATAGGACCTGTATCCAGGTCTATAATGTCGCTCATCTTATTAAACAGCTTGGTATTGCTTGATATTTTAATTACCGGGGCAATAGGGTTGCCTGTGGGGGTACCCAGGCCGGTAGTAAACAGCACTACATTTGCACCCGAGCCCACTTCGGCCGTGGTCGATTCCACGTCGTTACCCGGGGTACAGAGCAGGTTCAATCCTGGTTTAAATACTTTTTCGGGGTAGTCCAGTACAGCAACCACCGGAGAAGTGCCTCCTTTTTTAGCTGCTCCGGCAGATTTAATGGCATCCGTGATCAAACCATCTTTAATATTTCCTGGTGAAGGGTTCATGTCAAAGCCCGAACCGGCCTCAGTTGCCCTTTTGCTATAGGTTTTCATCAGGTATTCAAAACGTTCAGCATCTTCTTTGTCCACACACCGATCGCTCAGGTTCTGCTCTACACCACAGAGTTCAGGGAACTCGGCCAGGATCACCGATCCACCCAGCGCCACCAGCAGATCGGAGGCATACCCAATTGCGGGGTTTGCAGAGATACCTGAAAAGCCATCAGAACCACCACATTCCAGTCCTATGCACAGTTTGCTTAAAGGTGCCGGCTTTCTTTCATTGGCATTGGCCTGGATCAAACCTGCAAAGGTCTGCTTGATCGCCTGGCTCAACAGTTCCGATTCTTTTCCAACGGTTTGCTGATCCAGTATATATAAAGGCTTGTCGAAGTTTCTGCTCCGCTTTTCAATTTCTTCTTTAAGGATGCTTACCTGGGCATTCTGACAACCCAAACTTAACACTGTTGCTCCCGCTACATTGGGATGGGTAATGTATCCTGCCAGCAATCCGCATAAAGTTTCTGAATCCTGACGGGTTCCGCCGCAGCCCCCCGTATGTGTCAAAAATTTAATACCGTCTACATTCGGAAACATCCGGTTTTGCTTTTGTGCCTTTTCCGAATACGTAAGCTGGGCATTTAAAATGTCGTTTACACTGGCTCCTTTTTCGTAAAGGGCCATCAGTTCTTTGGCTTGCGACTGGTAGGTCTCGTTCCGGCCGTAGCCCAGGTTGTTCATCAGGGCTTCCTGTAAAACCTCCAGGTTTCTGTTCTCACAAAACACCATAGGGATCACCAGCCAGTAATTGGCGGTACCCACCTGACCATCGTTGCGGTGAAAGCCCTGAAAGGTTTTGTCTTTCCATTCTGTTACATCCGGTTTTTGCCAGTCGACATGTGCATCTGTAGTGTTAAACTCAGTAGCGGCATGTTTGATGTTACTGGTAGTTAAAATTGAACCTACCGGAATGTCCATCTGGGCCTTACCTACCAATACACCATACATGATCACTTTATCCCCCGCAGCCAGATCGGCAGTGGTAAATTTATGCTTGGCCGGCACATTGTCTGTCAGCAAATAAGATTCACCTTCATAAATCACTTCCTCTCCCTTTACCAGATCAGTAAGTGCAACCAACACATTATCCTTAGGATGAACCTTTAATATTCTTTGTTTCATTGTTTAATTTGTAATGTCTCTTCCAGCCTGGCCAAAGCGTCGGCCACACCATGTTTCAATATATTGTTATAGTTTTCTTTTACCGTTTCATTAAAGCCCTGCAATGACGAAAGGTCAGTACCCCATAATTTACTGTCTGCCAGTACTAAATTTACGTATTCCGATTCATTTTGCTGTGCGATATTGTAAAAATAAGCAGCTTCATCATCGGTTATTGCGTATTCATGACCTTTGTAATTGCCAAAGTACTGATCACCATCTTTTCTGGCCGATTTCATGAACAGCAGGAATGCGGCAAAACCAAAGGCAATATGAGCAGGTACTTTTTGATTGAGTTTATAATAATTGAGCAGGACAGGCAAAATCCTGATTTTCATTTTCATGGTATACTGGAAGGTAATGTTGATCCAGAGGTGCTGGATACTTGGGTTTGCAAAGCGGTCTATCACCGTATTTGCAAAAGCAATAGCTTCATCAGGCGCTACATCATAAGGTATGGCACCAACAATTTCCTGCATCATCAGCTCATTTACATAATTCCTGGTCAGGCTGTTGTTCATGGCTTTGGTTACCGTATCGATACCCAGCAAATAAGCAATGCCCGAGGTCAGGGTATGCGAACCATTCAGCAGGCGTACTTTCAGTTCTTTAAATATTTCAATATCGGGCCTCACAATTACGCCGTTATCAGCAGCTTCCAGACCAAGCAGTTCAGCAACCTTTTGTCCTCCTTCAATGGCCCAAAGGCGGTAAGGTTCGGCCATAATGATCAATTCATCTTTATACCCCAGTTCCGTTTCCAGGCTAGCCAGTGTGGCTGCATCAGGTTTTCCGGGAACAATACGGTCTACCAGCGAATTGCAGAAATGGACATGGGCTTTTAACCAGGTTAAAAATGCTTCGTCCAGCTTGTTAAATGCAGCTAGCTGCAATACAATGGCCTCCAGTTTTTTTCCGTTATCCGAAATAAGTTCAGTAGCAATTACAGCTATATCGGCGGCGGCAGCTGCTCCCAATGCCTTATAGCGTGCGTACAACACCGCGAGTAATTTTGCGGGGAAAGATTGCGGGGGGCTTTGGTCTATACTTTCCTCTACCAGCTGTATCCCCACTTCGGTAGTATTGGAAACGATCACCTTTAATAAAGGTGATGCCGCAATATCCAGAATAGTGTTCCAATCCTGATCGGCAGTAAGCACTCTGCTAATGGCCGCAGAAATGATATTCTCTTCTACAGGCTGTCCGTTTTCAATTCCCCTTACACAGATGGTATATAAACCGTTTTGATCATCAAATTCTTTGGTACCGCCTTTGCTGGTCGATTTGATTACAGCTACCCTACCATTGAACAATCCTTTTTTATTGGCCTTATCGATAAAAAAATCAGGCAATCCGCGCAGCAGCACACCCGTGCCAAATTGCAGCACTTTTTCCGGCAGGTTAAATATTTTTTCATCGGGAGCAACCACTTGATTTGGTTTAATGCTATTTAAGGTATCTTTTGATAAAGTCATTTTTACAATTTATATAAGGTCGTAAAACAAGTCTACATAATTATTACTAGTAAAAAACCCTGTTATA
This sequence comes from Pedobacter sp. AK017, assembly GCF_014200825.1. NCBI lineage: Bacteria > Pseudomonadati > Bacteroidota > Sphingobacteriia > Sphingobacteriales > Sphingobacteriaceae > Pedobacter > Pedobacter sp. AK017. The sequence continues at coordinate 43,587 of NZ_JACHCW010000025.1, read as the reverse complement.
CGGTAATTATTTACGCAAACGTTCTCGATAACGTTTTCGTTAGACCGCCAGGAACAGGATTTGGAAATGGCCCTATGCCCGCTGCTATATTGCGCAGCATTAAGGGGCTGGATTAAAGGGATTTTAACCAGGCTGGATATTTCTTTTGAAGCAAATTACTGGCCCAGTTACCGTACCATGCATAACCAATGCGCCTTTCCTGTTCTATTTCGGCAACGGTCTTTTTTGGCAGGCTATCCCTTCCAACAAATATGGGTTCATTGGTATCGATGTCATAAAAACGGGCCCATAAGACTGATCCGGGTTTCTCAATAAATATACGGTCTTTACCTTTGGGCTGTTTCGCATCCTCAATAAATACAAAATCGTGATCTGTTATTTTCGACCGTTCAAACCAGGCCATGGCTGCACTCAGGGCATCTTTAATTTCTGCACCAGGGTTTTTAATGCGCATCAGGAACTCGGCAATACCAACAGATTCCATCGCACTTAAAGAAGCAAGTTCAAATGCCCTTGCCTTGGCGGGCTTTAAGGTGTGTTCATCGTATTGAGCCGCCCAGACCGTTAGTTTGCCATTTACCCTTACCTGTGTTTTTAAAATGCAGGAAATTCCTTTTTTAACTGCGTTTTCGGCTTTAGGGCGAAAAGCAGCCGGGAGCTGATCAAAATTGTTCTTCCCTTCTGCAATGTCCTGCATAATGTTCAATACATTGACCATTGCATTGTCGTTATAAGTTATCTGTCCACGATACAGGCTATGGTCGGGGTGGTACTGGGCCCAGCCCCCATTGTCGTACTGGGCATTTAACAGGTAGTTTACCCCTTTTTCCACAGCTTTCAAATAGGCCGGGTTTTGTGTATGCTTATAGGCAGTAGCCAGGTAGCGGAGTTCTTTCGAAGTTGCTTTATTGTCGATGGTAGCATCGTTATGCATAGAATCAGCCCTTATCAGGCTTTTTTCGGCATCAGACAGCACTTTATTGTATAATTGATCTGTTATTACCTTACCCACGGCCTTTGGCCATCCGCCAACACTGCGCTGGTAAACCAACATATTTTCGGCAGCCGGATCTGTTGAATGATCAGTTTTGGCGGCAACCTGTGCCCTGGCACTTAAACATGTGAAACCCGCATTTAGCAAACAGATCAATACTGTTTTAATCATTCTTTCTGACATACCTTTTATGTTTTAAGGTTATTTTATTTCCAGTACATCTGCCTGTGCCCCATGACCAAATTCAGTTTTTACTGCTGCTTTTGAAGTAGCTGTACCGGTTAATTTTATATTGCTGTTTTTTGCCCCGTTAATTCTGAACAGCAGTTCGGCATTGGTATAACTGATATTGCTGAGGGTTACAGAGCTACCATTCTGGATATAGATCAGGGGCTTTGCATTTTTTATATCGAGGTGAACATTGGACAGGCTGATGTTTTTAGCTTCCTGTATATCCAGTCCTTCTTTTGCTTTAATGGTTAAATTGTCCAGAAAAATATCGCTGATGCTCATTTCAGGCAGTCCTCTTATAAATACAGCTTTGGCTGCACCGTCGCAAACTACATTACTGATATAGAACTTCCTGAAAACAGGTGTTTCTTCGGTAACGGGCAGTAATTCTACTTTAGGTGTTTCTCTTTTTTCGCCTGTTAGCGGAACCGGGTCTACTGCGGCATAGTACATGTCAAAAAGGATGGCCTCGCCCGGAATGTCTTTCATGTTGATGTTTCTGGCGTAGATGTTTTCCACTACACCACCTCTTCCTCTTGTGGTTTTAAAACGCAGACCGATATCGGTACCTATAAAGGTACAATCGGAAATAAAAATGTTTTTTGCGCCCCCCGACATTTCACTACCGATCACAAAGCCACCATGTGCGTGGTACACCGTGCTGTGGCGGATTACTACATTTTCGGTTGGCATTGCCCGCTTGCGGCCTTCTGCATCACGGCCCGATTTGATACAGATGCCATCATCGCCTACATCAAATGTACTGCCTTCTACCAGTACATTTTTACAGGACTCTATGTCAAGGCCATCACCGTTCTGGGCATACCATGGGTTTTTGGCATATACATTTCTTATGGTAATGTCTTCCGACATCAGTGGGTGCAGGTTCCATGCGGGTGAATTCTGAAAGGTTACGCCTTCCAGCAAAACCCGTTTGCAGCGATTAAGCACCAACAGGTTCGGGCGCAGGAAATCTTTGATCTCTGCATAAAACGCAGCATCTTTATCTTTAGTAATGACACCCGCATTTTTCATCTTTGCACCTTTCATGGACTTTGCTGAGGGGTACCAGGACTTGTTGTCTTCGCCTACTACGCCGCCTGAGGCAAGGAGACTTTTCCACTGGCTTTCGGTCAGTTTATCTTTCTTTACCATGCGCCAGGCCTCGCCACCACCATCCACAATACCGTAACCGGTGATGGCAATATTTTGCTGGTTACTGGCCCAAATGGGCGATTGGTTACGCATTTGAGGTAAGCCTTCCCAGTTGCCTTCTACCAAAGGATATTGATCCATATCTTTTGTAAACTGCAGCAGCGCATTTTTTTTAAGGTGCAGGTTTACATTGCTTTTCAGTTCAATCGGACCGGTAAGCCACAGACCTTCAGGGATCACCACTACACCGCCACCACGTTTATTACAATCCGTAATGGCCTGGTTGATGCTTTTTGTATTTAAAGTGATCCCGTCATTTTTTGCTCCATATTTAAGAATATTAATGGTATCTTTTTTAAAGAATGTTTTTGCGATTACCGGCAGGTTATCGAACGAATACGCTTTTTTATTTTGTGCACCTGCCTGGAATGTGCTGATCAATAAAGGAATGGCTAATATGGCGGATACTATTTGTTTCATATTTGAAATTAGAATTTATATTTGGGTTATACTTAATAAAGCAAGTCTACATAGTTTAAAATAAGATTGGAACAAAAAGCAGGAAAATAACTGCGCAATCGTTGCCGTTTTAAATTATTGTACAGGGTTCCAGCCACGGAAAACCTGTGTTATATTATAAGTTTTGGCTTCGTCATCACTAAGCTGCTGCGACCAATCTGTTCTTTTATCGGGTTTATAACCAGGTCCGGTGTTTTTATATTCTGCATAATAGGCTGTCTGTTTATTGCTCTCTTTACCCCAATGGTCCCAGCCGGCGGGTTTGATCATATTTCCAAGTTCGCAATTGATGAAAACAGTTTTAGCATACGGTCGCCATGGACGGCCCAATGCAAAAGAGTTTTCAGGTGCATCGCCGGTTATTTTACAATTTTTGAAAACATAACCATATTTGGTGGTATCGGGGGTAGAGGCCGCGGTAAGGTATGACCCACCTTTTTTGCAAAAGAGGATACAATTTTCAAACATTGCAGTAGATGACCCAAAAATAAAATCAGTTGTCCCTTCTATATAACAGTTTTTATAATATTGCCTGCTGCCACGGCCATAGGTATAAAGTGTGTCCTGAAAACCAAGGAACCTGCAGTTTTTGAATACCGCCTGATCCGATGCGATCCATACCGCAACAGCCTGTCCGACCGGCCCTGAAGAATTGGCAAAGGTGATGTTCTCTGCAGCAAAACCATCCCCATAAATATAGAATGAGGAAGATCCTGAAGTACCCATTGCTTCTTCGAAACTGTTTTTCTTTTGTGCATAGTCATCATAAGTAAGCACAGTTTTTTCAGGGTTTTCGCCAATCAGTTTAACCATCTTTTTAGAGGCCGAAAGGTTAAGTTTTTCTTTGTAAGTGCCATTTTTGATCAGGATAACCGTAGTGGCATTTCTAAAATCGGGCACCGCGTTTATAGCTTCCTGTACCGTTTTATAATCACCACTACCATCCTGTGCAACAATGATCTTTTTATCCTGGCCGTAAATATTCGTTCCCGATAGCAGGGCTACCAGGGCTATAGTAAGGCATTTAAGACCCAATTTTGCCCTCTTATTTTTTTGAATACCTTTTTTGTTTTTTATCATTTTTTTTATCTCCATCGCGGATCTCCGATTCCATTGGCTTTTAAATCTACCTGACTGATGGTAAAATCACCAGTTGCAGGAGATTTAAACCCTGGGTCAAGCGTTGTACCACTGGCATCTACCTTAACCCCGACAGTAGCAGAAGAAACCATATTTGGTGCTGTAAAATAGTTATTTCCTGATAAGGTAACCAGATTGGTCTGTGCCTGGTTGGCCAGCAGGCCGTCGGTACTGGCAACTATATTTTTTGTAAAATATATTTCATGGCTGGCAGCAGGGATACGCACATAAAATAACCGCTTGCCACCACTTGCTACAGCATTTAATGTATTGTTACTTACAGTAATGATTACTTTAGCTGCCGGATAGCTGGCACTTGCAGAATTGTCCATACGTATAAATTCCCTGGCACCCTGTGCATATAACGTATTATTGGTAAAAGTCAGACTATTGGCAAAACTGCCACGAAAATCTATAAACTCTCCTCCTGCACCAAATGTACTGAACACATTATTGTTAATTAAAACCGATGAAATTGTACTGACTATAGTTGTGCTTGTTAAGCCCAATATACCACCACCATAATTTTTTATCACTGAACCATCAATTTCAAGATTGCCAAAATTACCTGCAGCATAAGTAATGGCAAAAGTAGGTGTAGCCCCACCGTCAATAACCAGGTTCTTGATTTTCAGGGAAGCGCCGCTTTGTACATTAAAGCTTAGGTTGTTAAGTACAGGTCGTTCTGTAGCTTGAAAAGCTACGACTGATATAGATTTTGTAACGGCAATTGTTGCCCCTGCAAAATCAAAATTCCCTGTTTTTACGGCCAGGATATCGCCGTTAACCGCTGTGGTCAGGGCGGTATTAAATTCGGCTACAGAATTGATTATTTTTGCATTTCGAATGTCAACATAGGTTTTAAATGTTATTGTGCCGCGTATTTTGTTTCCATTTAGCAGTTTTGCGGTATAATTGGTCTCGCCTGTCAGGCCTGTTACCGTAGCAGAACCGGCTGCAATTTCGGCCGGGGTTACCGTATGGCTAAGGTTACCCGGGCTAAGGGTGATGGTTGTTGCCGTTTCGCCGGCAGGCCAGGTCAATATCGCTGAGTTACCAGAAATATCTGCTAACTTAACTGCGTTAAATATCTGCTCTGCATCAGTTTTCACTGTTGCTGTTACCCACTTGGAATCCCCTACATCTTCACCAGCAGCTTTAACCCTTATGGCATATTGAGTATCGCCAGCAAGTCCTGAAACCGTATAAGGAACCTGCGTAAAGGCAATATTGCCGATTGTCTTTACAGGTGTACCAGAAAAATCTGCATTTTCAAAAATTTCTATCGTATAGGTTTTTGCGTTGTTTACGGCTTTCCAGTCGAGCTTTACCGAGATCTTATTTACCACCGTGGCAGTTAAGCCGGTAGGAGAAAATGCACGGTCTACTTTAAGGGTAGTTATTGGATCGAGCTGATCCTCTTTACAGCCTGAAAATCCGATCAAAGTTGCGAGGAAAAGAATACTGATATATCTTTTATTATTTTTCATAACCATTAAAATTATAGTCCCAGATTAGCATTATTTAACAATCCGTTAGAGGAATCTAAAAACACCTGCCATATTGGCCATACCTGCTGTGCATTTGGATCTTTTACAAAAAGGGCATCCCAGAAAGTTTTGGTATCACCGGATGAAACCATAGTCCATGTTTTATTTGAAGTATAACCCAAAGCAGCACCTGCCGCATCTGTATCGCCAAATTTTAAACCATAAATCTGTACCGTCTCCCCATCAGCAGCGGTTCTATAATAGATTTTAGCTGGCAGATTAGCATATTTACCTTGCCTGTTCTCTAGTTGTCTTAATTTATCCTTTGCTTCTGTCAGTTTGGTATTTAATAAATTCCATCGGATCAAATCGGCCTTTCTAAGCATTTCTCCAGTAAATTCCAATGCCCTTTCATTCACAATAGCATCAAAAAATGTAGGTTTAGAAGCTGTCGCCGCAGCCATAAAGGTGGTAACTTTCGCAGGATTGGTTGGGAAGGCCCTGTCGCGCACCTGTTTTAAATATGGTGCAGCAGCAGCCGGTCCATCCAGTTCATTAATGGCCTCAGCTGCCATTAACAATATATCTGAATAACGCATATACATCCAGTTTAACCCATCATCATTGGTAGAGGTAACTTTCCTTTTCATCCATTCGTAACGGTATTTTCCAAAATACAAACGCCCAAGTGCAGAAGGCACCTGTATTCCATTTGTCCATTCATATGGAACTACGGTAACGTCCCTCCTTACATCGTCTACATCATACTCATACAACATAATCGGGTTTGGACCATTGGTACCGCCTTTGTTTTGTCCGGTATACTTATCAACAGTAGTATGTCTGACACCCAGATCAAAAATTACCCTTCCCCTACCTTCACTAAATGGAATTTCCCACATCGATTCCAAACCGGCAGCACCTCCTTCTTCATTTAATTTTCTAAAGACTTCTTCAAAGCCAAGCAGTTTTAATTTACCACTGCCAATGATATCGAGACATTCCTTTTTTGCGATAGCATACATTTTGTCGCGGGCCAGGTCAGGATCTGTACTTAAATGTACCGTACCGTCCAGATGCTGGGCATAGCCCCCGGCTGCTAATGCCAAACGCGCTCTCAACCCCTTTGCAAAAGCTTTGCTGATCCGCTCTACCTTACTTGTCAAAGCGTTTTCATTAGGCCAGGGCAGATAATTTGCGGCTTCATCCAGATCAGCAAGGAGCTGTTTATATATCACATCCCTATCGTTTCTTGGCAGGTAAGCTGTTTCTGTAGTAATGGGTTCAAAACGGGCCGGCACATCTCCCCAACCCTTGATCAGGTCATTGTAAATCACAGCCCTTAAAGTCAGAATTTCACCTAATGTTTGTGCCAGCTGGGCATTGCTTTCTACTTTTCCATAAGCTCTTAGGCCCCTTATGGCCAGGTTGGCCCTTTCAATTGCCTCATAAAATTTGGCCCAGGCATTGTCGCTCGTATTCATTTGACCATTGGCTACATTGGTATTGTAATTGGATAATTTAGCTTTATCATCATCCACGGATTTTAAGGTATTGTAAACCTCAGCATCTGTATTGATCCCATAATAGACCAAGAACCTGCCACGATAAGAATTGGTTTCACCAAAGGAATGAAAGATACCTGCTACTGCCCCTTCAGCCAGGCTGGGTGTAGAAAAAATAACAGATTCATCTAAGGATGATTTGGTTGGTGCCTCCAAAGCACTTTTGCAACTACTCACCACCATCAATACGGTGAGGATATATATAATATTGACAATCTTTTTCATTTTCTTAAAATTAATAGTGTCCTAAAAATTAACATTCAATCCAAAAACAAAAGATTTGCTTCTTGGATAAGCTGAATAATCAACTCCCGGTGTTAACCCTGTTTTGCGCCTTGTCGAAACTTCGGGGTCAAACCCTGAATAATCGGTTAACAGCCATAAATTATAAGCTGATGCATATAATCTTAATTTTTGCATTTTTAGTTTAGCTGATAAATTTCTGGGTAGGGTATAACCCAGTGTTATGGTAGACAACCTTAAAAAAGATCCATCTTCTATGGCCCAGTCGCTCAACACAAAAGACCTCATATAGGGCGACCAGAGCGTGGTATTCGCGTTCATAGCAGTCAATTCGGCCGGATCGTTACTGATCGTCCCATCTGCCCGCAGGTTTGTCCAGCGATTGCCCGTTGCCATAGTTGAGATCATGTTTCTTGAATTGTACTTACTGGTAGAAGTGTATTCTATTTTATTTGCATTATAGATATCGTTGCCATAACTCCAGTTAAAGAAAGCACCTATATCAAAACTATAGATTCTGGAATTGATAGAAAAGCCACCTGTATGCAGGGGATTGGCATTCCCAATTACAGTCTTGTCGTTCTGATCAATCTTCAGGTCGCCCGTAAGATTTTTAAGTTTCATAGATCCCGGACGCAGCGTACCAATAACCGTACTTGCATCGGCTACACCATCTTTTAATGTCCAGTTCCCTGTGGCAGCATTGTATCCCGTAAAATCTGAAACTTCATACCTGCCATCGCTCTGGTAGCCGTAAATTCTGCCAATCGAGGCTCCTTCTTCTACCAGATAATCCACACCAATTTCTGTTGAGGCCCATCCGGATGTACCGTTAATGTTTTTTACTGTACCTAATGAAATTACCTTATTTCTATTGAAACTTATATTTGCATTCACAGACAGATCAAAATTGGATTTCTTTACCGCGTTCCAGCTTGCCGAGAACTCTAAACCTTTATTCTGGGTTTTTCCAATGTTCCGGAACTGAAAATCATAACCAGTTCCTGAAACCGGGAATTGAATTAAAAGGTCGTTTGTGCGATTCAAATAGGCATCAATTGTACCTGTAACTTTAGAATTAAACAGGGCAAAATCGACACCAATATTCCTTGTAACAGTGGTTTCCCATTTCAAATCCGGATTGGCCATAATTTTGGATGGTGCCCAATAGCTGTTAAACCCATTTACCCAGGTGGTGGTAGAATTTTGAAACGTTTGAGCGATTTGTCCGGGTGGAATATTGTTATTCCCTGCAGTACCATAGCTGGCCCTTAATTTCAGGTCTGCTAACCAGGATTTAGTATCCTCCATAAAGCTCTCTTCTGAAATTCTCCAGGCTGCAGAAACAGAAGGGAAATATCCCCAGCGGTTTTCAGTTGAAAATTTCGAAGAGCCGTCTGCCCTGAATGTCGCGCTTAACAAATATCGGCCCAGATAATCATAATTGGCCCTGCCAAAAAACGACAAAAGCTTATCATCAGGGGAAAAATTATTGTCTATGGAGTTTGCCTTACCCTGGGTAGACAAAACCCTGGCGTTCTGAAAAGTAAATGTTTTAGGGAAGCCATGTACTACGTTGGTCATTGTGCCTTCCTCAATTTTAATGAATTCCTGTCCGGCCAATACGGTAAGATTGTGGTCTTTTTTCAACAGTTTATTGAAGCTATAGCTCAGCGTATTTGTATTTCTCAGGCTGTTCCTGTTGGTATTGGAAAAAATAATTGCTGGAAGGTTCTGGTTTTCGCTGGTGGGTACATTTCTTACATAATAGGTTGTTGTACCGTAAAACCGGTCCTGGTCATTTCTGTAACCGTCATAACCGACTTCTGAGCGCAACTTAAGGTTATCTATGATTTCGTAGGTAAGTCCAGCACTTAAATTATAGGTTTTACGGTGGATATATTGGTCATTATCGGAAATAGATACCAATGGATCATACAAATTAAAAGTATCATCCGTTTCAGTAGTTGTAGTAAGCCCCTGTATTGGAAATGGCGGATAGATCATGGCGTTTTTTAAACGCGAATCTGCAGAAGATACCTCATTCTGTTCATTTACGCCCCCGCCTTTTGTTTTAGTATCTGCATAACGTAGTCCAACATCCAGTGTAAGCTTACTGTACAGTTTATGGTTCATTTTAAAGTTAACGTTTTGCCGTTCATAACTGGAGAGCTGCATAATGGATTTGTCTTTTACAAAACTATGGCTAAGGCTATATTTTGTTTTTTCACCTCCTCCGCTGATGTTCAGGTTCTGGTTAAAAGTAGTACCTGTCCTGCCAAAAACCAGCTCCTGCCAATCGTTGGCCGGTGTATTTCTGTAAAGGTCTATATCCTGATAGTTGCCCAGATATTTGGTATATACATCGAGTGCATTGCTCAAAAGTGCTCTTTCGTACTGCCAGGATGCATAATCAAAAGGTGTTAAAACATCCAGTTTATTGGCTAGTTTTCTGGTACCGGTAAATACATTATAGCTGATATTCGTTTTACCACTTTTACCACCTTTTGTGGTAACCAGTACCACCCCATTGGCACCCCTTGAACCATAAATAGCTGTGGAAGAAGCATCTTTTAAGATATCAACCGATTCGATATCCTGCGGTGCAATGTCAGATATAGAGGCTACCGGGAATCCATCTACAATGTAAAGCGGAGAATTACTCTGTGTAATTGAGCCACCGCCCCTTACCCTTACCACCATTTCGGCATCAGGCGAGCCTTCTGTTGAAGTAATGTTTACCCCCGCTACACGCCCTTGAATAGCTTCTAAAGCTGAAGAAACCGGCGCAGCAGCAATTACATCTGCACCTACAGAAGAAACAGCACCCGTCAGGTCTTTTTTACGTACTGTACCGTAACCAATATTGATCACCACTTCATCCAATGAGGAAATGTTTTCTTCGAGTACGAAGTTAATTTTGGATTCATTTCCTACCGTAATTTCCTGAGGTTTATAACCTACGTATCTGGCAATCAAAACAATGTTTCCGGTTGCAGGAACATTTATTTTAAATTGTCCCTTTTCATCTGTGCTGACCACATTGCCGGCACCTTTTACAGTTACAGATACTCCGGGAATAGATTGTTTGCTCGTTTTGTCTGTTACCTTGCCCGTTATTTGCCTGGTTTGCTGGGCATCTGCTAATCCGAAACATAGGATGAGCATACTAAATAATAGTAAAATTCTTTTCATACGTTAATTATATTTGGTTAGTAAAGAATACCTTACCGGTACTCCTGTAAACAAGTTACATTGTTTTCTAACACAAATTATACGTTTCGACAAGTAAATTTGTGCAATCGTTGCCGGAAAAACGGAGATCAGAGGAAGGATTTCATATTGATAATCAGCCACGTAAGAAGGATTTTCAATAAAACTAAAGCCATGGTTGTTTCCTGCTTTTAACGGAAACAACCATGGCTTATCTGGCTTTCAAGAAACTGGAAGCTAACAGCTTACCAGTAAATGGTATATAAGGCCACCAGCAAACCGCAGACAATTAATGCACCTACAGCAAAACCTTTGTTGGTTTTAAACATACTGCCATCTATTTCCAGTCCTTTGGCCACTACCCCCCTGCTGGTTTCAACTATACTGATGAGGAACATAACTACCATACAGATGATGAAGACAAAGCCCATCCGGTCCAGGAAAGGGATCTCGTAAAGCATGGTACCATCTTTCTGTTGCACAAGCTTTGAAAAGCCAGAGGCACTTAAAAATTCCAGGTTCATAACAAAAGGCAGGAACTTTAAAACTACTGACAGGGCAAAGCCACCTACAGTAGCAAATAATGCTGCATTTGAAGTGGTTTTTTTCCAGAAGAAACCTAAAATGAACATCGCAAAGATACCAGGAGAAAAGAAGCCTGTATATTCCTGTATGAACTGGAACCCTCCCTTTTTATCAATGCCTAGAAATGGTGCAATCACAATGGCAATGAGCATTGCAGAAATTACCGTCCATCTGCCAATTACGACCTGCTTATCTTCATGCGCATCCTTGTTGATTACCTTTTTGTAAATATCGAGTGTAAAAATAGTGGCAATGCTGTTGGCCTTGCCGGCAAGAGAGGCTACTACTGCGGCAGTGAGCGCTGCAAATGACAATCCTTTTAACCCTGCAGGAAGCAGGTTCAGCAATACGGGATAAGCCGTATCCGGAACAACTTCCCCACCCTGGCTCATACTGGTCTTAAAATCTCCGTATCCTTCTTTATAGAGTACATAAGCGGCAATTCCTGGCAATACGACAATTACCGGCATTAATAACTTCAGAAAAGAGGCAAACAGGATACCGGAACGGGCTGTTTTTAAATCGGCCCCCAGGGCACGTTGCGTAATATACTGGTTACAGCCCCAATAGTTGAGGTTTACAATCCACATCCCCCCGATCAGCACGGTAAGCCCCGGCAGGTCCAGGTAATTTTCATTGTCTTTTTTAAAGATCATGTGGAAATGTTCTTCTGCATGTGTTGTTAGCAGGTTAAAACCTTTTAGCACCCCGCTTGAGCCAAAATGTGTGGCAACCAGATCCAGGGCAAGATAAGTAGTGGCCAAACCACCGAGGATCAGAAAAAATACCTGAACTACATCAGTATAACCAATTACTTTCATCCCTCCGAGTGTAATGATAATGGCAAAAACCGCCAGTATATACATACAGGCCTGGGTATTGATGCCCGATATGCTGTGTATGGCCAGTGCCCCCAGGTAAAGAATTGAAGTAAGGTTTACCACCACATATAACAACAGCCAGAAAATAGCCATGATCATGGCTACCGTACCATTATACCGCTGGTGCAGAAACTGAGGCATGGTATAAATCTTATTTTTAAGGTATACGGGGATAAAGAAAACGGCCACAATAATTAAAGTTGCCGCTGCCATCCATTCGTAGGTAGCTATGGCAAGACCCATTTTGAATCCTGAACCGCTCATACCTATAAATTGTTCCGCAGAAATATTAGAGGCAATGAGCGAGGCCCCTATAGCCCACCAGGTCAGAGAATCCTTAGCGAGAAAAAAGTCTTTGGAATTCTCTTTCTGTGCCTTTTTTTGACGGTACACCCACCATCCATAACATGCAACAATTAAAAAGTAGACCAGGAATACGGCATAGTCGAGTGTTCCAAGAGTTTTCATAAATTTGTTTATTGATTTAATTTGGTTGAACGAAAATAAGTAAAGATTACTTAAAATCGCAATCGATTGCTTAAAAATAATTTCAGCATATTTGTTTGATTACATGAGTTTATAAAATTATACCGGAACAACCATGAAACAGCCAAAAAGGGCAACGATATATGACATCGCCAAAAAGCTTAATTTAAATCCGTCATCAGTTTCAAGGGCATTGAATCACAGCAAGAACATCAGCACCGCAACAAGGGAGTTAATTTTAAAAACGGCCGAAGAGTTGAACTACAAGGCCAACAGCATGGCCTCTAACCTACGCAAAGGCCATAACCGGACCATTGGTGTTGTTGTACCCAGAATTAACCAGAATTTTTTTGCCAATGTGATTGCTGGTATCGAAGAGATAACTTATCAGCAGGGCTACAACCTGATTATATGCCAGTCTAATGAATTGGCCGCAAGGGAAATCAAATGTATAAACACCCTGGTTAACCAGGATGTAAGCTGTATCATCATCTCTGTAAGTGCTGATTTCGAGAGTGATGACCATTTAAAGAACATCAAGGAACAGGGCATTTCATTGATCCAGTTTGACCGTGTAGCAGATGAACTGGATACATTTAAAGTGACAAACGACAATGAAAGTGCCTCGAGGGAAGCGGTGGAACATTTAATTGCCGAAGGGTATAAACGTATTGCCTTGCTGGAAGGCCCTCAAAACTTAAACATTTTCAGGCAGCGTAAGGCCGGTTACTTAAAGGCGCTCCGCAAAAATGGCATGCCTGTAATTCCTGAACTGATTGTTGAAAATGCCTGGACGAAGGATTTAGGGGCTATAGCTACCAGAAAGTTGCTCGGATTGCCTAACCCACCTGATGCGATATTCGCTTCTACTTCCGACTTTGCAGCATTGGGTGTATTGGAGGTAGCCAACGAAATGAACATCAGTGTGCCGCGAGATTTGGGCATTTGCGGCTATTCAAATGAATCTTTTACAGAAATTACCACTCCTATGTTAACCACTATTGATCAGCATAGCACACTCATGGGTAAAACTATTGCCCAGCTTTATTTTCAGGAACTGGGTTCAGTTACAAATGGACGTAAAGATAAAGTTGTGAACATCCAGCCGGAACTGATCATCCGAAAGTCGACGTTAAAAAGTAAGATTTAATGCCTCCACCCTGAACCAGTCATAATCTGCATACCCCGAATCATTGATCTGGTCTTCCCTTGTCGCAAAAAGACCCATTTTGGCTCCAATCCATTTGCCGGGGCTAGCCTCAAAACTAAGTCCGGAATCTATAAACCTTTCGCCATCAAGGCTATAACTAAACTTACATTTTGCCCCATTTTTTACTGTTAAGCGTAAATAAACTGTGGGTGTTTTTAATTTGGTAACCAGACTTTCCTTTTCCACATTTCCCTTATCTGCTTTTTCGCAGATTACGGTAACCAGCTGCAAGCCATCTTTCTTACTCCTGATGGCGATGTTTGCATAGGTTAACCCCATCACCACCAATCCGGTCTTTTCATTTTCCAGCTTTGGGTTAGGATTAAAAGTGAGCTTTGTGGTGGCTACAAATTCATCTGCCGGAAATTTTTGCAGCAATACATTTGGCACATCCCATAAGTTTTTGGCCTCAGCAGGAATTTGCTGGGTATATAATTTAAGGCTTCCTTTGGCAGCATCTGCAAAAGCATACGTGGTCAGGGGATTGGCTTGCCATTGCCATTGAAGGCCCAAACCGACATTGTTAAATTCATCGCTTTCTGCCGGGGTATTGATGGGGTAGACTTTGCCTACTGAAGGCTTTTTATAGCGCATAACCGGATTTCCGTTACCATCACCATCTGCATCCATACCTATTACCGGCCAGTCATTTATCCATTTCATGGGCTGAAGGTGTACTACCCTGCCATACGCATCTTTGTCCTGAAAATGCAGGAACCAGTCTTCGCCCGTTTGTGTATTTACCCAGGCACCCTGATGAGGTCCGTTAACCAGGCTTTTTCCCTGTGACATGACTACTTTACGCTCATAAGGGCCATATATATTTTTAGCACGGAGCACCAGTTGCCAGCCTGTAGCAACGCCACCCGAGGGTGCAAAAATATAATAATAACCATTGCGTTTATAAAACTTCGGTCCCTCTATGGTTGGGTCAATTTCATGTCCATCATATACAATTGTACCTTCATCTATGGCTTGGTTGCCTTCTGCATTCAGCTGTTTCACTGCAATCACACTTTTTATACCAGCACGACTTCCCGCAAATGCAAAAGCAAGGTATACCCTGCCATCCGCATCCCAAAGGGGGCATGGATCTATCAAACCTTTACCAGGCGCTACCAGTACGGGTTCAGTCCAGGGACCGGTGATCGTTTTGGCCTTAGTAAGATAGATGCCAAAATCCGGATCAGGATAATAGATATAAAATTCATCCTTATGGTAACGGATAGCAGGTGCCCATACGCCATTTCCATGCTGTGTTTTTTGAAAATGATCCAAAGGCAATTGTCTTTTTAACGCATGCCCTATAATTTTCCAGTTCACCAGATCTTTAGAGTGCAAAATGGGTAAACCCGGAACGGCATCAAAGCTGGAAGCGATCAGGTAGAAATCATCACCTACCCGAATGGCATCGGGGTCAGAATAGTCAGCATTCAGCACAGGATTTTTGTAGGTACCATCCCCCTGATCGGCCACCCATACTTTTGAAACATACCCTGCAGGAGCAGGAGTAATGTTTAAATTCTTTTTTTGCTGTGCATCAATGCCGGGTATATAGAACAGGCTAAAAAAAGCAAGAGTTAAAATAGAAAAACAAGGCTTCATAAAATTTTGGATCTTAAAATTCGGATGAATTACTATTCGGTACCCAGGCAGTTTTACCCGAAAATATATGCTTTAGTGTATATTGTTTAACTGCTTTGGTACTAAGCTGCTTAGACCAGGCTACACGTTTTGTATGGGAACTCCCTTCACCTGTACTCCCATATTCTGCATAAAAAGCGGTTTTTTCCTTGTTTGGAAACATGGCGTCGCCCGGCCATGCGTTCCATCCCTCGGGCACAATATGACCTGCCATGTTTGTCCGGATAAAAACTGTTTTGGCATAAGGGCGCCATGGCCTGCCAAGAAAAACCTTCTTGGCCGCTGCATCCACCGTTAATCTGCAATCAAAAAATACATAGCCATATTGTTGCGCCGGACTGGTGGCTGCAGCAGTAATATAGGAATTGCTCAGACTGTTAATGGTACAAGTCTGGAATACTGCCGTAGCTTCACCAAATATAAAATCGGTAGTCCCTTCTATATAGCAGTTCACATAATACTGCCTGCTGTCGGGGTTTGCCGTATATAAAGTATCCTGGTTACCCAAAAGCCTGCAGTTTTTTATTACCACCCTATCGGCCTCTACATGCAGGGCAACAGCCTGCCCCACCCTGCCGGCAGTATTGGCAATGGTCAAATTCTCGGCTGTAAAATCACTGCCCTGCACCAGTACAGTGTAGGAGTTAAAAGTGCCGAATTTATCTTTTCCAAAAGCATCAGGACCGGAAACATAAGCTTTGCCTGAATAATCCGCATTGGTAATGATCGTTGTTGCAGCATTCTCTCCTATGAGTGAAATGTGTTTTTTCCATGAAGGTATAACCAGTTTTTCATGATAAATACCTTTTTTGATTGTGATTTTTACCTGAAGCTGTCCAAGGTCCCTAACCGAATTGACTGCTTCCTGTATGGTTTTAAAGTCGCCGCTACCATCCTGCGCTACAATGATCAGCGCAGGAAATTTTTGCTGGGCCCGGGCAATATCAGGTAAAGCCATTAAAACCACCAGGCTTAAAATTTTAAGGCTCTTTTTTACGTATTCAAATTGCATGTATTAAATATTTGCTTTAGCACGCTACTTTAAATCAACAGATACAACTACAAAATATAAATGTTAACCAATAAAAACGAAGCAATCGATTGCTTTTCAAGAGGTAAGTTCTCTGGTTTAATATTTGGTATGACAATCATACGAATTTCGATTAAATAACATGTCGATCAAATTCATTATATTTATGCAATCGTTCTCGGAATTACTTGTCAACTACGCTTTAGTTTATGTTTGAGCCAGCTACTTTAAAAGATATTGCAATTGCTTTAGGATTGTCTACCTCTACCGTGTCAAGGGCGTTAAGAGATACTTACGAGATCAGCCCCAAAACCAAAAAACTGGTACTGGAATACGCAGAAAAAATTAACTATCGCCCCAATCCTATTGCACAAAGTTTAAAAGAACGCCGTACAAAATCAATTGGCGTTATTGTAAGTGAAGTAGCTAACCAGTATTTTTCTCAGGCCATCAATGGCATTGAATCCATTGCTTACGATAAGGGTTACCATGTTATCATTACCCAGACACATGAATCGTATGAAAGAGAAATGATCAATACCCAACATTTGGCCTCAAGGGGTGTAGATGGTTTACTAATTTCACTATCCGCAGAAACAAAAGATACCGGTCACCTTAGTGCTTTACACGATAAAGGATTACCTATCGTATTTTTCGACCGCATTGCGGAGGAGATACATACCCATAAAATTAGTGCAAATAATGAAAAAGGTGCCTTTGAGGCTACTGAACACCTGATCAGAGCTGGCTATAAAAAAATTGCACATTTAAGCAGTTCAGCCCATCTGTCTATCAGTATAGAGCGTCTTCGGGGATATACTAAGGCCTTAAACCAATATGGAATAGCACTCAACCCTGATTACATAAAAAATTGTCCGCATGGCGGTATGTTTCAGGAAGAAACGGAAAGTGCAGTTTTAGAGCTGCTAAACCTTAAAGAAAAACCGGATGCCATATTTGTGGCAGGCGACCGGCTATCGATGGGCTGTCTTACTGTATTTAAGAGTTTAAATGTAGATGCGCTGAATGACATGGCCATTGCCGGCTTTAGCAATTCTGATATGCTGGATCTACTGAAGTATCCGCTTACCTCTGTGCGGCAGCCGGCCTTTGAAATGGGACAGATTGCCACAACCATGCTGCTCCAACTGATAGAAAGCAAAAGGCCGGTAACAGAATTTGAGAATAAGGTACTCGATACGAAATTGTTCCTCCGCCGATGATCAGGACGCGCAGCTTTCAGTTTGCAACTCTAAATTTACTGGTGAAGGGTTATTCAGTGCAGTCGTTAAATCGACCAGGGATTAACTGCCATTTTCAGCAAGCGCTTTTACTTTTGCCATTGCCAGCGGCCAGGTATCTTCCATATATTTTACATACTCCTCATTCATATCCATATTAACCAGCCAAACGGTTTTACCCTCAACTTCTTTCAGGGTATAATTCTCCAGGGCATCTCCCCATTGCTCTCCCTGATAACCAGTAAGATCTTCCACACCGTCTTTCACTTCCCCCAGATGATGGATAGAAAGGAATTTACCAGGAATACTCTCGACAATCTCCGAGACCATTCCGTTTCCCTTACCATCCAGGAACAAAGCTTTGCTACCCTTTTTCCAATCCGTTTCTACACTTGAACCCTCAGCAAATGGTGCTGTCCAATCATTGTAAGTTTCCTTTCCAATGATAATCTCCCAAACTTTTTCGGGGCTTGCATTAATCGCAATACTAAATTCTAATTTTTTCATGATGATTTATTTTAACACTTACCTTTTTGATAGATATTATTTTGGTTGGACCATATAAAACTAGCCCTTATAGATTAAAGAAAAGCTGTGTGAAAACGACATTAAACAGGGGTTATTGCGACAGCTTTTAATATAAACCCATCCAGGGCATTGAAACCTTTGTTTTGGATAAGGATAGAGTACTTGACAGCAAATCCAGTTATTTAGAATAATTCTTATTAATACTGAAATAAAATATTAGATTTGTCACTTATTAAGATGCAGTCTAAATAAAAACCGACTTTAGGTAAATTTAACTGTGTCTGACTTCTAAATTTTAATATGATATGGTGATAGCAAATTTAAAATCATGGGCCCTGCTCATGTTAATGACGATTGGTGTAAACAGTGCTTTTGCACATGCTTTCTGGCTTAAAACAAACCCTTCAGGAAAAAAAGGACAGGCACATGAAGTGCAGGTGTTTTATGCAGAACCAGCAGAAAAACCAGAACTACTGGACAGTAAGGAAATGGCCAATGTCAAAAACTTTTCTTTATGGTTGTTGATGCCCGGAAAAGAAAAGATCAAACTACAAACCACTGCAGCAACTGACCATTATAAAGCAAGTTTTACTCCTGAACAAAATGGTGAATACCGCATCATCTTGCAAAATGACGCTATGGAAGTGCTGGAATTCCCTTCCGGATCACTCAGAATTGAATTTTATGCAAGTGCAGCGGTACAGGTAGGTACCGAAAAAGCGGTCCCCGAAACAGGAAGATTTAAACTGAACGTTTCTACGACAGCTACAACAGCCTACAAGCCTGTCCTCATCACTGTTGAACATCAGGACATCGATCTTTCAAAAGTAACGATTAGTATTTTCAACCAGGCTGGCTGGAAACTGGATACAAAAGTAGATACCAATGGAAAAGCTGAATTTAAGGCGTTGGATAAGGGAACCTATTTTATTGAAGCTGTTTATAAGGACAAAAGCCCAGGCACATTGAACAATAAGGAATACAAATCTGTTTATTGTGCGGCTACCACCATATTGGATATTACGAAATAGTTTATGTTGTTTGTAACCGGAATCCATCCCGGCTTTCTTATACTTAAGATCTTTATCATTTCTTTTCGCCTTATATTTATATTGGTATTGCAAGTGTGTTGGCTTGGTGTTGAAAGGGCTTTCCTATGGTTTAACCCCTATCCAAAGCCATCGGAATCCCCACTCAAAAACCATTGAAACTGCAGCTTATACAACGTAGAACATGGGAAAATTTGAAGATGTTAAATTATGTTAACGCCTTGCCTACATCAAAGCCTTTACATAGTTTAGCATCCTGTTATTTTTAATTGACGTTATCGTATTATTACCTTATCTTTGCACAATGTTTAAAGTTAAACACGTACTACTATTAAGTTTTACCATTATAGCCCTGACCATTGCGGGCTGCAAAAGCCAGTTTGAAAAGATCAGACTGAGCAACGATGTAGCCAAAAAGTATCAGGAGGCAATGCGTTTGTATAACAAAAAAAACTATGCAAAGGCTTTGATCTTATTTGAAGACCTTTCTCAGAAATACAGAGGCCGTGCAGAAGCTGAAGAGTTAAACTACCATTATGCTTTAACCCTGTATAAATTAAAGGACTACACTACTGCAAGGTATCAGTTTAAATCATTTGCAGATACTTACCCAACCAGTAAATATGCAGAAGAATGCAGATACATGGGTGCCTATTGCTATTACCTGGATTCTCCGGCCCCAAGCCTTGATCAGGAGAACACGTATAAAGCAATAGATGCCTTGCAATTGTTCATTAACTTTTATCCTAAAAGTGAGCGTGCCGCCGATGCTGCAAAATACATAGGACTTTTGCGTGCCAAGCTTGAAGATAAAGCATATAACAATGCCCGGTTGTATTACGATTTGGGTGGTTATGATGTAAGTAATTATAAGGCTGCTGTTATAGCATTGAAAAATGCGCAGATTGATTTCCCGGATATTAAATATGCTGAAGAAATGGATTTCCTGATTATCAAATCTCAGTTCGCTTATGCAAAGAACAGTTTGGAAACACGCCAGGAAGACCGTTACAACGAAGCCATTACTTATGCAGATGAATTTGTAGAGGCACATCCGCAAAGTAAATTGCTTGAAGATGCAAAAGCTTTAAAGAAAGATAGCGAACAAGGTATAGAAAATGCAAAACATTTTTTGGCTGAACTGGCCAAAAATCAGGAAAAATACAGAGCATTAATGGCAAAAGATGCCAGATCAGACAGTACCACTACGACAATAAAAACCCCCATCAAATGATGAACACGAATAAACCCGCTGTACCGAATACTACGGTTACTAGAAATGTTAATGATTTAGATCAGAAAACAAAAAATATCTACGAGTCTTTAGTAATTATTTCAAAAAGGGCTAACCAGATTTCTAACAACATGAAAGAAGAGTTGCACGGCAAATTGGCTGAATTCGCTTCTTCTAATGATAATCTGGAAGAGATTTTCGAAAACAGGGAGCAGATTGAAATCAGTAAGCACTATGAGCGTTTGCCTAAGCCAAGCTTAATTGCTATTGACGAGTTCCTGAACGATAAGATCTATTTCAGAAATCCTGCTAAAGAGCAACAATAAAATTACGCATAGGTATTAAATTGCATCTCTGCATTCCTTAAAACCATGCTTAAAAATAAAAAGATCATTCTTGGCGTTTGCGGCAGCATTGCAGCATACAAATCAGCCATACTGGTAAGGCTGTTGGTAAAGGCTGGTGCAAACGTCAAAGTAATTTTAACGGCTGGTGCGGCCAACTTCATTACGCCACTTACCCTGGCCACCCTCTCAAAAAATCCAGTTTATACCCAGTATTTCGAAGAAGAAACAGGTGTATGGAGCAATCATGTTGAATTGGGCCTTTGGGCAGATTTTATGGTAATTGCCCCTGCAAGTGCCAATACCCTGGCCAAAATGGCTTCCGGTTTATGCGATAACCTGCTTACTGCCGTCTACTTATCAGCCAAATGTCCGGTATATGTTGCTCCGGCAATGGACCTGGATATGTGGAAACACGAAAGTACAGCAGGCAACGTCCAAAAATTACTGACTTATGGAAACCAGGTTATCCAGCCTGGCAGCGGAGAACTGGCAAGTGGCCTGTTTGGTGAAGGCCGGATGGCAGAACCTGAAGAGATTTTGGCTTTTTTAACGGATAAGGTCAGATCTTCACTACCCTTATTGGGAAAAAAGATCATGGTTACGGCGGGCCCTACTTATGAGGCCATAGACCCTGTTCGTTTTATAGGAAACCACTCTTCGGGTAAAATGGGTTTTGCTATTGCAAACAGGTTTGCAAGCCTGGGTGCAGATGTAACGCTGATTACTGGTCCTACTACCGAAAAAAGCAATTATGAGCTCAAACGGATTGATGTCGTAAGTGCTGCCGATATGCTTAGTGCCTGCAAAGCTGAATTTGGCAAGGCAGACATTACAGTAATGAGTGCTGCTGTGGCAGATTATACACCGGTAACCAGGGCTGAGCAAAAGATAAAAAAAACCAGCAATGAGTTTAACCTGGAGCTCAAAAAAACAACGGATATTCTGGCTACCCTGGGTCAATTAAAAACTGACCGGCAAATATTGGTAGGTTTTGCACTCGAAACACAAAATGAGGAAACCTATGCCAAAGAAAAACTGATAAAAAAGAACCTGGACCTCATTATACTCAATTCTTTAAATGATAAAGGTGCCGGTTTTAAAATGGATACCAATAAAATAACTATCTTTAATAAAGCCGCCGAAAAAATAGTTTTTGAAATGAAATCGAAAACCGAGGTGGCCAAAGATATTTGCAATGAAATATTAAAGCTGGTTAATGTATGAGAAAACTTTGCGCTCTTGTCTTACTCTATATTTTGTGTGCTGCGGCACTGCAAGCCCAGGAATTAAATACAAGGGTACAATTGATGGCCCCTACTGTTCCAAACATCAACAAAAGGAATTTAGAGATTTTACAAAATACCATCAGAGAGTTTTTAAACAACAATAAGTGGAGCAACGAAACTTATACCCCACCAGAACGCATAGAATGCAACTTCGTAATTACTATAACTGCCTGGGATGGAAGTTCGGCCTATAAAGCAGAAGCACAGATCCAATCGAGCAGGCCGGTTTACAACACCGCTTACAACAGCACTTTGCTGAACATTAGTGACAAAGACTTTGATTTTAATTTCAATGAGGGCCAGTCGCTGGATTTCTCCGATCAGAATTTCATCTCTAATTTAAGTTCGCTGCTGAGCTTTTATGCTTATACCATTATTGGCCTGGATAAAGATAGTTTCAGCAAACTTGGCGGCACACATTTTTACAACAAAGCACAAAATATCTTAAATGTAGCACAGGTATCAGGGAATAAGGGTTGGAAAGCCTTTGATGGACTGCGCAACAGATATTGGTTAAATGAGAACTTGCAGAACAAAAGCTTTGAGGAACTGAGGCAGTTCATTTATGATTACCACTATACTGGCTTAGACCAGATGCAGGAAGATCCTGCTAAAGCGGCTAAAAAAATTGCAGCCCTTCTATCGGGCTTAAAACTTATGGATAAACAAAAGCTGGGCTCTATTTTCCCCAATATGTACCTGGCTACCAAAGCTGATGAGCTTGTGAATGTAATTGCCGTGCTTCCCGACCCTCAGGATGTAATCAAAGCATATAATTTACTGGCAGAAGTGGATCCGGCCAACATCAATAAATATGAAGCCCTAAGGACTAAAGGAAAGCGTTAATCCTCACCTGTTTAATTTTTTTGTTAAAATATTTTGCATCTACGAATAGATTCGTATATTTGATTACGAAACCATTCGTACTATGATATTATGACAGGAACAGCAAACTTGAAACCGACAGAAAGTGAACTCGAAATTTTGCAGATCCTATGGGAAAAAGGAGATTGCACAGTAAGGGATGTACATGAAGTTTTAGAAAAAAATAAGGACGCAGGTTATACAACTACATTAAAACTGATGCAGATTATGCATGAAAAAGGTTTGGTAGCCCGGGATACTTCCGCTAAAACACACATTTACAGTGCATTGATCAATCAGCAAAAAACCCAGCAACATTTGGTGAATAAAATGATCGATAATGTTTTTAATGGTTCAGCCGCACGCATGGTAATACAGGCCCTGGGTAACCATAAGGCTAGTAAAGATGAGATCGATTCGATAAAGAAATATCTGGATGAATTAAGTAATCAATAACATGGAAACAATTGTAAACAACCTGATCAAAGCAACAGGATGGAGTATCTTTCATTCTTTATGGCAAGCTGCAATTATTTATGGAGTACTTTTACTTCTAATTGCCTTTTTTCCAAAAATGACGGCAAAACTAAAGCACAACCTGGCTTATGGTGCCATAAGTCTGATGTTTGCAGGCTTCTGCATTACTTTTTTCTCAATTTTTAAGCTTCCTGCTAATGATATGCTTATTTCTGCAGGCAATAAAGAAATTGTGCTGATGCAATATGCATCGGAGCTGTCTGATGGGATCAACCAGAAGACAGAGCAGTTTTTTCCTTATATAGTTAATGTTTACGCCATTGGCCTGTTGTGCCAGCTGCTGATCCTTGCCGCGGGCTATAGAAAGCTGCATAAGCTTAAGGAGGCGGACAAAACATCTGTTCCCGAAGCCTGGTTAAATGTTTTTAAGGAAATGCTATCCAGACTGGGGCTCCGTCAGCCTATCAGTTTCTACCTTTCTGACCAGGTAAATATACCGCTCGTAATAGGTTATTTTAAACCGATGGTATTGTTTCCCATAGCGCTTGTGGCGCAACTGGACATCAAGCAGGTGGAAGCCATATTGATCCATGAACTTTCGCATATCCGCAGAAACGATTACCTGCTCAATCTGATTAAAACTGCCATCGAGACCTTAATGTTCTTTAATCCTTTCATCTGGTTAAGCAGCAGGTTTATCAATATAGAACGTGAACATGCCTGCGACGATCTTGTACTTAAACTTACAGGAACACCATTAACTTATGCACATGCGTTGTTAAAGCTTGAAATCCTTAAAGACAAAACAACACCTGCTTTGTCAATGGCAGCAAATGGCAGCAACCAACATTTATACCAGCGCATTAAAAGAATTACAGATATGAAGACCAATTATATGAATGCCAAACAGCAGATTTTTGCCATCACTTTGACAATAGCTACCGTAATATCGCTGGCCTGGATCAGTCCTGAAAAAACCGAACCGGCCTTCCTAAAACCTCAGGTACCTGTTTTACCTGTACCTCCTGTCCCGGCTCCGCTTTCTGAAGCAAAAATTCGACATTTCAGCAATCCATTAGTAAAATTGAATGTGCTGCCTCTCTTAAGACAGGACACAACCAGAAAGAAACACAAGTTTAAAATTGTGACCATTGATGCCAGTGGCCGTAAGCAGGAATACAATTCTGTAAAGGAAATGCCCGACAGTTTAAGAAAAGAAGTGATCAAAGATACCTTTGTAAGCAAGGGCGATTTCGATTTCAATATCGATTCGGTGGTCAATAAAAGTCTGACGTTTACCATGTCTCCGGAATGGCAGTCGGGTTTCAAAAAAATGTCTGAAGACCTGCAAAAACAGTTCAGTGCTGAAGAATGGACAAAAAACAGTGAGGACATTAAAAAGAATTCAGAAAAGATGAAAAAATTCTTTGATTCGAAAGAGTGGAAAAAACAACAGCAGGATATTAAAAAAAATTCAGAAAGAATCCAGCTGTTTTTTAATTCTGCTGAATGGAAAAATCAGCAAAAACAGCTTATTGAACATAGCCGGGAAATCGCGATAAAATTAAATTCACCTGAATTTAAAAAAGAATTGGATAAGGCCAGGTTATCAGAAAAGATGCGACTGCACTTCTCGGCCCCTATTTTTAAGCAAAAATCTGAAGAGACTAAAACACTCGAAGCCTCTAAAGCATACCAGGACCTGAAAAAAAAGTTTGATGAGGATGTAGAAACTTTGAAGAAAAAAACAATTAAAGCGGATACCACATCATTTTAACCTAACCAACATACAAGACAAAAAGGCAGTAGATAATCTTCTGCCTTTTTTTGTTGTTCATCGCTAAGTTTTCATAATTTAGCAATGTATATGCTACAAAAACTTTCCATCCGCAATTATGCTTTGATTGACAGTGTTGAGCTGGAACTTGACAGTGGTTTAAATATCATTACCGGTGAAACCGGCGCAGGTAAATCAATCATGCTAGGTGCTTTATCGCTGATACTGGGGCAGCGTGCCGAGACTAAGTACTTTTTTAATCAGGATAAGAAATGCATCATTGAAGGACATTTTTTACTGGTCAGCGCTCATTTGCAGGCTTTGTTTGAAGAAAATGACCTCGATTTCCATAAAGAAAGTACTTTAAGAAGGGAGATCACTACAGATGGGAAATCGAGGGCCTTTATTAACGATACACCAGTAACCCTTACTGTAATGAAACAGGTAGGCGAACGATTGATAGACATCCATTCACAGCATGCCACACTGGAAGTTAATGATCCTGAATTCCAATTATCAGTAGTAGATACTCTTGCCGGACATCAGCCTTTACTCCAGGATTACCGCAATCAGTTTAAGCAATATAAACAGCAACAACGCCAGTTAACCGAATTGCAGAACAAAGCAGATGAAGCACGAAACAGGCAGGATTATGAGCAGTTTTTGTTCAATGAACTGGAAAATGCAGATCTTCAGACCGGTGAACAGGAAAAACTGGAGACCGAACTGCAGATGCTGAACAATTCGGAAAGTATTAAAAGAAGCCTGCTGACCAGTTATAACCTATTAAGCGAGCAGGAAACAGCCGTACTTCCAATCCTCAAAGAAGCAGTTAATCAACTGCAAAGCATTGAGAAATTTAATCCTGCATACGGAGCATTAAATGACCGTTTACGTTCTGCCCTGATCGAGATCAAAGATATTGCTGAAGAAACATCTGCACTGGAAGAAAACATAATTTTTAATCCTTTGAGGATTGAAGAGATCAATACCCGTTTAGACCTTGTTTATAGTTTACAACAAAAGCACAGGGTAAACAGCATTGAAGAATTAACTGCCATTCAGGCACAGCTTTCAGAAAACCTGGCCAATCTTTTAAGCGGTGATGAAGAGATTGAACGTATGAATAAAGCGCAGGAAAAACTCCATCGGGAACTTGAGGAGACAGCAGGTAAATTATCCCTTAACCGCAACAAATCGATTCTTCATACGGAAAGTAGCGTTAGAGAATTGCTCCAACAGGTAGGTATGCCCAATGCTAAAATAAAAATCGAACAGCAACAAAGTGCTGAATTGAATAAGGACGGAAAAGACATTATTAGTCTGTTGTTTTCGGCAAATACAGGTCAACCTCCTGCTCCTGTGGGCAAAGTAGCATCCGGAGGTGAGCTTTCGCGTTTAATGCTCGCTATTAAATCTATTATGGCCAAATACACTTCCTTACCTACTTTAATATTTGATGAGATAGATACCGGTATTTCCGGAGAAACAGCGCTTCGCGTAGGTAAAGTTATTGGAGCGCTTGAAAAAAACATGCAGGTGATCTGTATTACCCATCTTCCTCAGATTGCAGCAAAAGGCGATGCGCATTATTTTGTTTATAAAAATGAGGAAACTGAACGCACGACCACCGGGATTCGCAAATTGAATAAAACAGACCGTATACAAGTGATTGCAGAAATGTTAAGTGGCAAAACACCTGGTGCACCAGCTATAGAAAATGCCAGAGATCTGCTTGGTTATAAAAGCTAGGCTTTTGACAAAAGAAAATTTCCTTAACTTCGGCCTGTTTTAAAAAACAAAATTTTATGTATAACTTATTAAAAGGTAAACGCGGCATTATTACCGGTGCATTAGATCAGAATTCAATTGCGTGGAAGGTAGCTGAGAAAGCTCACGAAGAGGGTGCAACCTTTGTTTTGACCAATGCACCTGTTGCCATGCGCATGGGAGAAATTAATGCACTGGCAGAAAAAACAAATGCACAAATTGTTCCGGCTGACGCTACAAATGTGGACGACCTGACTAACCTGTTTATCCAATCACAAGAAATATTAGGTGGAAAAATAGACTTCGTATTGCACTCTATTGGCATGAGCGTAAACATTCGCAAAAAAATTCCTTATACAGAATCAAACTATGATTATTTTTTGAAAGGCATCGATGTTTCGGCTTTGTCTTTTCATAAAATGCTGGCAGTAGCAAAAAAATTAGATGCCATTAATGAAGGGGGCAGTGTGGTTGCCTTGAGCTATATGGCCGCACAACGTACCTATCCTTTTTATACAGATATGGCCGATATCAAAGCCATGCTGGAATCCATTGCCCGCAGCTTCGGCTACTATTATGGATTAGAGAAAAAAGTACGTATCAATACGGTTTCCCAATCACCTACAAAAACTACCGCCGGTTCGGGCATCAAAGGTTTTGGTGATTTCTATGATTATGCTGATGCCATTGCACCACTGGGCAATGCGGATGCAGCATCCTGCGCAGATTACTGTATTACCTTGTTCTCTGACCTTACTCGAATGGTTACCATGCAAAACCTTTTCCACGATGGGGGCTACTCTTCGACTGGAGTAAGTGATGTGGTGATGCAAAAAATGGGAATTGAAGAAAAATAATGATAAAATTAGACTGATATCATAAGCCTCCCTCTATCTAAAGTTTAACACAAATTTGCATATTACTAATATTATTAGCAATTTTAACTAATGATATTAGACAACGAAAAACCTGACAATTATGTTAAAGGCCGTGGGGCCCAACTCAATCCAAATAACCGTTTTGCTAAAAATGATTATGCAAAGGAGCATAGTGAAGGAATTGATGAATGGGAGGAAGAAGACCGGAAAACTACTTTCATTTTCGGAAAATCAAAATCAATTGTCAACAAGGTAGACAGCCCGGATGTTGGCATGGCCTATTCTCTTAATCCCTATCAGGGCTGCGAGCATGGCTGCACTTACTGTTATGCACGTAACGCACATGAATACTGGGGCTTTAGTGCAGGTCTGGATTTTGAACGAAAGATCGTCGTAAAAACAGATGCTCCGGCCTTATTTAAAAAATTCCTTGAACGTAAAGGCTGGGACGCCTCCGTTATTTCTTTATCTGGCAATACAGATTGCTACCAACCTGCTGAAAGAAAATTTATGATCACCAGACAATTACTGGAAATTGCATTGGAATACCGTCAACCGATTGGCATGATCACAAAAAATGCATTGATATTGAGAGATATAGACCTGCTTGCTGAAATGGCCAAACTAAACCTCTGTATGGTTTATGTATCCATCAACAGCCTGAATGAAAAATTGCGTCAGAAAATGGAACCCAGGACTACCACAGCAAAACAGCGACTCAAAATAGTAGAACAGCTGAGTGGGGCTGGTATCCCTATGGGTGTAATGGTAGCACCATTGGTACCTGGTTTAAGCGATCATGAAATCCCTGTTATTTTAAAAACAATTGCCAATTGTGGGGCTATAGCAGCAGGATACACTGTAGTAAGGCTGAATGGTGCAATAGGCGGAATATTTGAAGACTGGCTACGAAAAAACTATCCCGACCGCTTTGAAAAAGTATGGCATGCCATCCAGTCTTGTCATGGAGGAAGCGTGAATGACAGCAGGTTTGGCGACAGAATGAGGGGAGACGGAAATATTGCCAAATTGATCAAAGATAGCTTTAAACTTCATTGCCGCCTGAACCACCTCAATGAAATTAAACCAAAGCTGGATTCCAGTCTTTTCAAAGTTCCTAAAGTTCAGCTCAATTTATTTTAACATCACTGCTATGGTTACGAAAGAAAATCATCACATTCCCTATAGGCCTGTATCACCCGCAGCTCTCCATCCTTACCGGGTTTGGAATTGCCGTGTTCCATACCCATAACACCTTTGTAACCTTTTTCATAAATGTGTTTAAACAGGTTCTTATAATTGATCTCTCCTGTTGTAGGTTCTTTTCTGCCTGGATTATCACCTATCTGTATATAGGCAATCTCCTCCCAGCAACGGTCCATATTCACCATCAGCTGTCCTTCCATTTTCTGCATGTGATAAATGTCGTATAGAATTTTACAGGACGGACTTTTAACAGCTTTACAAACCGCATAAGTTTCATGTGTTTGTTGCAAAAATAATTCCGGTGTATCACTTAGCGTTTCCAACACCATGATCAGGCCATGAGGTTCAAATAGCTCAGCCCCTGCCCGCATCGCATCTACCACATTTGCAAACTGGTTGCCATAAGGCAGCTTTCGTTCATAAAAGCCCGGTACTACGGTTAACCATTTCGCATTACATCTTTTAGCAGCTTCAATAGAAAGCTTGCAGGTCTCTATGAATTTGTCTTTAAATTCTTTTTTTCCAGTGGTTAGTGATATTTTCCAGTTGTCACCACCATCTACCACAAATACACCCATTCTCATGCCCAGCTTGGCCAGTAACTCACCTATTTTTGTTTGTTCTTCAATAGTTCTTTTCAAATAACCATTGTCTTCTATAGAACGGAAACCCTGGTCGTGCATAAACCTGATCTGATCCAGAAAGTTGTCTCCGGCATGCTGCTTAAACATCCCCTGATGTGGCGCATAATCCAGGTTAAAAATTTTACCAGCAGACCATCTGCTGCTATGCACAGCAGTCTTATCCGCTGCGATTGCTGGTATAGCAGAACCTGCAACAATTGCTCCTGCTGCCGCCAAACTGTTTTTTATAAAATCTATTCTGTTCATATTTTGGTTGTTTGGTATATAATTAAAGTTTAGTCTACCAGCATTTTCCTGAAACCACTGGTCAGTGTGTCGGCCACACTACCATCTTTCTTGTGATAAATAATGTAAGCTTCCATTCCCTTCCTTGCTTTGACAAAATCCAGGGCTTCTTTAACGCCCATTGCCATAATCGGACTATCATAACCATCGGCAGTAATGGCGTCCTTTGCATAAATCGTTACGCTGATCAATGCATTGTCTAAAGGATAGCCCGTTTTAGGATCAATAAGGTGTGCAATTTTTTTTGCCCCGTTTAGCAGGTATTTTCTATAATTTCCTGCAGTTGTTATTGCGCCATTATTAATACGGACGACATGTTTGATCACAGGTTCAGCATCCGCAGTCATTGCGGGGCCTTCAATACCAATACGTAGCGAGCTTCCGTCAGGCTTAGGTCCTTTCATTCTAAGTTCTCCTCCTATTTCCACAACAAAGGACTTTATTTTTTTTTGTTGCAGATAATTGGCAATAACATCTACACTATAGCCCTGTGCAATCCCGTTCAGGTCCAGTTTTATACAAGGCCTGCTTTTTTTAAGATAATCTCCTTTTAAACTCAGGTTATTCATACCCACACAAGCTAACAGCATTTTAACTTCCGCACTATCAGGGAATTTAATGATGGGCTTGGCACCAAATCCCCAGGCCTGTACCAACGGCTCAACGGTGGCATCAAATTTCCCCCGTGTTTCTTTGTAAACGGCAAATGACTTGCGCATTACCTTCACAAGGTGCTGGTCCAGATGCAAACCCTTATCAGCTGCATTAAACCTGCATATTAAAGAATAAGGTTTATAAAGTGACATAGAGGAATCTATAGCATTCAAAATACGGTCAATATCCGCTTTCGTAACAATGCTGTCTGCGGCAAAATATTTAACCGTATAGTCAGTTCCCTGGGCATAACCTTTAATGGTATACTCCCGCAAATCAGCATATCCAGAAAAGAAATTCATCAGCGAGAGCAAAAACAAGCTGATATATTTACCTATTACCAACACAACAGCTTAAATCACCCTGGTTTGTCCAGGAGTAGGGATAGGGTACAAACCATTTGCATCGGGCATTAATTTAGGGTTCGCATCCCAGCTCAATTGGGCAGGGAACAAACTATTGTCTGCCTTCAGGGCATCATCCCATTTAATTACACGGCCAGAGTAAGTTGCGTACCGGCCAATAATAGCAGTAAGGCAACTTTTTGCGCCACGTTCTGCATCAGCAAACTTGTATTCACCTTTAGCTATTGCGGCAAACAATTCGTCATGTTCAGTCTGATAGGGATTCGGATTATCCTTTGTAGGGTGGTTATATATTTCCTTACCCTTATGGTCCCACAATACAGCCTTATTGCCACCAGCGGCTAAATAAGAACGCCCTTTTGTACCTTGAAAAGTTTCATCAACACGGTTAGAAGTACCCTCAAAATGACGACACTGGCTATAGATCACAGCACCATCTGCGTAAGTTAACTCTACTGCATGATTGTCATAGATCTCGCCATAATCTTTTCCGGTTCTCCAGGCCCTGCTCCCTGTGCCTTGAATAGAAACCGGATACGCATTTTTCGCCCAGTTTGCCACGTCAATATTGTGTACATGCTGTTCCACAATATGGTCTCCGCAAAGCCAGTTAAAATAATACCAGTTACGCATTTGGTATTCCATTTCTGTCTGGCCCGGTTTACGTGGTTTAACCCAAACACCACCACTGTTCCAGTACACCTGCCCCCCGGTAATATCGCCAATTGCCCCGTCCTGAATCCGTTTAAGCGCCTCTCTGTAATTGGCCTGATACCTGCGCTGCAAGCCCACCACAACATTTAGTTTCTTTTGCTTCGCAAGTTCAGCAATTTCCAGTACCTTACGGATTCCCGGGGAATCTACCGCCACAGGTTTTTCCATAAAGACATGTTTATTTTTGTTGATGGCTTCTTCAAAATGCATAGGCCTGAAGCCCGGAGGCGTTGCCAGCAGTACAACATCTGCTAATGCAATCGCTTTTTGATAGGCATCAAATCCAACAAACCTGCGTTCCTGAGGTACATCAACTTTAGCTGCAAATTTTGCAGATAGTGTCTGGTAAGTTTCATCAAGCCTGTCCTGAAAAGCGTCAGCCATGGCTACCAGCTTAATATTTTGTTTAGTGCTTAATGCCTGCGTGGCGGCACCTGCACCGCGCCCACCGCAACCAATAAGTGCAATTTTAATGGTATCATCTACTGATGAATGCGCTCCGCCACCAGCAAAGGCAACTCCATTTAGCATTACGCCTCCGGCAACAAGTGCTGAGGTTTTTAAAAATTCACGACGCTGGTCACGCAATCCTTCCTTGTTCATTTGATTTAGGTTTATTTGGTTCTTTTTTGTGTTTTTCTTTAATAATCTTTTAGTGGGGCAGCATTGTAATATGCATCTATTTCCTCTTTAGCAGGTATATTTAGCGGCCTCACCAAACGCATACCTATAAAAGGTGCTTCAGGAAACCACCAGTTGCTTTTAGGTATCTGCGGATCCAGCTGCTTCCAAACAGGATCAGAAGGTAATCTTGTTGCCGAACGGCAATCCTTAGCAAGATCCTCGTAAGAGCCACCTCTGATTACGTGCGCATACAATTTATCCGGTACAGCTACAGGGTTATTTACTTTATCACCTTTCACCTTAGCATAAAAATCGGGAATGTACTGATCATAAGTCCATTCAGCAACATTTCCATACATATCATGTAAACCCCAGGCATTTGGTTTTTTCAGACCAACTTTATGTGTTTTACCTTCAGAATTGTCCTTGTACCAGGCATATTCACCGAGCATAGCAGCTCCATCCCCAAACGCATATTCTGTAATACTACCAGCACGGCAGGCATATTCCCATTCGGCTTCTGTTGGCAATCGGTAAAATACTCCTGTTCTTGCATAAAGCCATTTGCAAAACTGTATGGCATTATAATGGGTCATTGCCAAAGCAGGTTGCCCCTCTTTACCCATACCAAAAGTCATATCTAAATAAGGTTTTGTAGGCCTGGTAACTGCATCTACATTTGCAGGTATAGCGCCTGTGCTATGGTTAGCTTCATAATCTTTATATAAAAAGGGTTCAAAAATATCCCAGGTAACCTCAAAGGTACTCATCCAAAAGGGCGCAAGCTTAACAGGATGTACCGGCTGTTCATCTGCCTTGCCCTTTTTGCTCCCCATTAAGAATTCTCCGGCAGGAATGGCTTTCATTTCAAAGCTCAGCTTAGTTCCGTTGATTTGCTGCGTATAAGCTTCATGTTTTTCCTGGGCCGGCACCTGAAAGGCCAGAAAAACAAAGAATAGCACTCCCAATAATTTAGATTCCATTTTTAAGTATTGATGCAATTGATATTGTAAACTAACCTATTTTCTATCTAAAATAGAGGCATTTATGTTAAAACCAAAATCTATAGCCATATAATTTCCTAAAATGTGTAAAAATCACACTAAGTGTAAAGATCGCATCATATACTGCCAAAATCGTATCATAAAAAAACCCCGGCTGGCTTTTCGCCAACTGGGGTTTTATGCATTGTTCCGGGATATTATTCTACACTTCCCTCTTCTTTTTTCTTTTTCTTACCCGGACTTCTATTCTCTACAACTATTTCATTACTTTCTTTGTTGTAATCGATTTCGAGAATATCTCCATCATGGATCTCTCCTTTAAGGATCTCTTCAGCGATCGGATCTTCCAGATATTTCTGGATCGCACGTTTAAGCGGCCTTGCACCAAAATTAGAATCAAACCCTTTATCGGCAATAAATTCTTTTGCTTTCTCAGTAAGCTTAACCTCGTAACCTAAATTATGTACACGGCCAAATAACGATTTTAACTCAATGTCTATGATTTTGAAGATCTCTTCTTTACCCAGTGAATTAAATACCACTACATCATCTACACGGTTCAGGAACTCAGGGGCAAAAGCGCGTTTCAACGCATTTTCAATTACTCCTCTCGAATGTGCATCAGCCTGGTTGCTTTTTGCAGCGGTAGAAAAACCTACTCCCTGCCCAAAATCTTTCAGCTGACGGGCTCCGATATTAGAGGTCATAATAATGATGGTATTTCTGAAGTCAACCTTACGACCAAGACTATCCGTAAGCTGTCCCTCATCCAATACCTGCAACAGGATATTAAATACATCCGGGTGTGCTTTCTCAATCTCATCCAGCAAAATTACCGCATACGGTTTTCTGCGTACTTTTTCAGTCAGCTGTCCGCCTTCCTCATACCCCACGTATCCCGGAGGCGCACCTACTAAACGCGATACAGCAAATTTCTCCATGTACTCACTCATGTCAATCTGGATCAGTGAATCATCACTGTCAAACATGAAACGTGCAAGTTCCTTTGCAAGCTCAGTCTTACCAACACCGGTAGGCCCAAGAAATATAAACGAACCGATCGGTTTTTTAGGGTCCTTTAATCCCGCTCTGGTACGCTGAATAGCTTTTGTCAATTTTTTAATTGCGTCATCCTGTCCAATGATCTTGGTCGCAACAGTATCGTACATATTTAACAGCTTTACACTATCAGTTTGTCCAACACGTTGTAATGGAATGCCGGTCATCATTGAAACCACCTCTGCAACATTATCTTCTGTAACTGTATAACGTTTCGTTTTAGTTTCAGCCTCCCATTCTGCCTTTGCACGATCAAGCTCTTCCAACAGATTTTTTTCAGTATCTCTTAATTTGGCGGCTTCTTCATATTTCTGGCTTTTTACAACCTTATTTTTTTCAACCTTGATCTCTTCAATCTTATTCTCAATCGCAATGATGTTATCAGGAACATGGATGTTTGTTAAATGCACCCTTGATCCAGCCTCGTCCAAAGCATCAATTGCCTTATCCGGCAAAAACCTGTCGGTAATGTACCTTGAAGTAAGCGCCACACAGGCAGCAATCGCCTCATTTGTATAGGTCACACCGTGGTGATCTTCATATTTTTCTTTGATACGGTTCAGAATTTCTATGGTTTCATCAGGTGAAGCCGGCTCGATCATTACCTTTTGGAAACGACGGTCCAAAGCCCCATCCTTTTCTATATACTGACGGTATTCATCCAGCGTAGTTGCCCCAATGCATTGAATTTCGCCCCTGGCCAAAGCTGGTTTGAACATATTTGATGCATCTAACGAACCTGAAGCACCACCTGCGCCTACAATTGTATGGATCTCATCAATAAACAGGATCACATCGGTAGATTTTTCCAGCTCATTCATCACCGCTTTCATACGCTCTTCAAACTGTCCGCGGTATTTTGTGCCGGCAACTAATGAAGCCAGATCTAATGTTACCACACGTTTATTGAACAGTACCCTGGAAACTTTACGTTGAACAATACGAAGGGCCAGTCCTTCTGCAATAGCAGATTTACCTACACCAGGTTCACCAATCAGGATCGGATTGTTCTTTTTACGTCGTGATAATATCTGCGACACGCGTTCAATTTCTTTCTCACGGCCAACAATAGGATCCAAACGGCCCTCTTCCGCTGCCTTGGTCAGGTCTCTTCCAAAATTATCCAGAACCGGGGTTTTAGATTTAATGTCTGACACCTTTTTAGGACTGCTGAATGATTCTTCTTCGCGGTAGTCATCATCTCCACCTGTTGATGCACTGTTCTGCGTTTCGTCTCTAAAACCGTTCTTGTTCACTTCAACCTCCTGTTTAAATATCTCGTAATTGATGTTAAACTGTAATAAAATCTGTGAGGCAATGTTATCATCATCGCGAAGAATAGAAAGCAACAGGTGCTCTGTACCTATCAAATCGCTTTTGAAGATCTTTGCTTCCAGATAAGTGATCTTTAAAACTTTTTCTGCTTGTTTGGTTAAGGGGATGTTTCCCAGGTTAACCGTTACACTCGACGTACCCCTAACCGAATCCTCAATCGAGCGACGAAGTTTTGAAGTATCAACACCTAGTGATTTTAATATCTTAATGGCCATACCATCGCCTTCGCGAATAAGGCCTAACAAAAGATGTTCTGCGCCTATGTAATCGTGACCTAATCTCAGGGCTTCTTCCCTGCTAAAAGATATCACGTCTTTTACTTGTGGAGAAAATTTAGCTTCCATATATACCTTTCTAAATCGGGAATGCTCTAAACTATAAAATTTGTTTTATAAATGAGCACCCGCTTTTTTATTATTTTATCAACAATTACGCCACAGCAGTGGAAATAGATGTTACAACTGCCATTATTTCAGAAAACTTACCGTCTTCTGACGTTATTTGCGGCAATGTATTTAAAACAAAACGATTTAAAAACCTTTAGGAATCATTTTAAAATAGCCTGGAATGATTTAAAATCTGAATTGTCCCCAAATTGTAATCATTATGTCCCCTTTTTCCTCTCTGTCAAAAGTGGCGTTTAAACATCGCAGCCCTAGCAAAATGGCAGAAAACTTCTCCAATCTTCGTTAGCTTATATATAAAGCTACTAAATAAAAAATACTATTCTATTCTTTTGAGGGTATTATACTCAGCGCGGCATCTTTATTG
The DNA here is from genome assembly GCF_014200825.1 of Pedobacter sp. AK017. NCBI lineage: Bacteria > Pseudomonadati > Bacteroidota > Sphingobacteriia > Sphingobacteriales > Sphingobacteriaceae > Pedobacter > Pedobacter sp. AK017. Next base: position 7,089 of record NZ_JACHCW010000025.1, on the reverse strand, counting down.
GAAGCTGGCAAGGTAATCTGAAGCAGACCGGGATAAGGTGATTCGGCCTTGATAATTTTACCGTTTAACGTAACCTGATACTGGAAAGCAGGGTTCATACAGACAAGCAAACTCCTTTGACGGGCCAAAGTAGTCTGATCTAAAGAAAGGTTGGCCTTGTATTCAGATTGAGCAGGATTAAATGTTTGGTCTTTTATCCAGATTTCAAATCCTGCAGTAACTGTACCGGGCTTAAAATAAGCTGAGAACCAGGAGAGCACAGGGGCCGATAATCCACCAAACTGATGCCATCCGGCGCCCCTTCCTGTTTTTGCAGAGAAATATTCAAAAGTAGCATAAGAATTATCCACTTCGTTTTTAAAAATGTCCAGTGCCTTTTGCGCTATTCTTCTGGCCAGATCAGGTCGTCCCAGATCAAGCATCGCCTTCCACACAAACCATTGGTGGGGCATCCAAACGGAACCGTTCCAATAGCCTACGGGTTTAAAATAAGGGGCCGACTGGTCAACCACGCAAATACCGGAAGGTGTCCACATGTGCTGTGGTGAGAAAATTTTTTCTATCAGCTTTTCTTCCTGTTCCGGTGTACAAATACCGGCAAGCAATGGATAAGCACCATCCAATCCCATATTGTGGTCTTTACCACTCAGTGGATCTTTAAAATGGCCAGTTGCATTACCTTGCTCATCATGCACTACATAGCTAAAATAACCGGCCGTATCGTTCCAGGAATACTTCTGCAAGGCATCACTAAACAATTTAATGTCCTTATCATACTCCGCAATGTCACTTTCTTTCTTTAAAGCCTGCGCAACCAGCCGCAGCATTTTAGCAATACGGATGCTATAGGAATTATTGGCCACTGCAGCAACAGTCTTGGTAGCTTTTTGCTCATGCACCGTTACCTGCGGGGGATAATCGTCCCAGCCGCCAGAATTGTAAAAATAGTCCCAGGAGGTCAGCATGTTCGATTTCAGCCGCCTTGTATTGGAACTCCCGTAGCGGCCTGCCATAAACGCATAATACTTTTTCAGGCGCGGATAAAAATAAGCCAGCGCTTCCTTTGACTGAGTCTTGTTCCAGAGATCAAAAAATGCATAAACTTGTACAGGGTATGGGGTACCGTGCTGAATGAAAGCATTCTGATTCCCTTCCGGTGTAGTATAAACGTTTATACATTCAGCGGCCAGTTCAGTACTGATCTCATTTAAACCTATTGCAATAAAACCTGAATCCCAGGTATACAAAGAATTGTACCATTTTCCCGGTGTAAAATGCCTGATGTAACTATTAGCGGTATAAACCGGGTACATGATATTGGTTAGTAGGGTAGCCTTTATTATCTTCTGGCTAAATTCATATTTTTTTCCTTCCGGAAGTACTTCTGCAACAACCGGCTTCTCGTCGCCCTGCAATACCTTGTTCTTTATCTCATTTAAATTACCCAGGCGTTTTTTAACATATTCATACTTCCCTGTACATACCAATGCATAAACAGTTTTCTCCTCGTGGGCATCCAGCTCTACCGGCCTGATGTAAACATTGGCAAAATTTCCTTTATCGTTCCCGATAAATGTTTTGGTCGTATGGTTGTTTACATGCCTTTTAAAGTAATAATCCAGTTCATCATTTCTAAATTCACGTACAATACCATGGGCATCATCCCAGCTTATCCCATAATAGCCGGCAATTTCCTGGTACTTAAGTATCACATTTTTAGCATCAATATTCTCCGTTATTGCTGGTTTGAATTTCTTTTCCAGTGCAATAATTTCCGCTGATGCTTCTTTTTCAGGAATGATGGAAAAACCGTTAAATTCAACAGCACTGCCACCTTCAGCTTCAAATGACAATAACTGTGCACCCGCTTTGGCAGCATGATATGGAATGTTGATCTGCTCAAATTTCCCGGTACCCTTTAACCTTAGCGCTTCAGTCGTTAAACCACCGGTATAAAAAGTCTGGCTGCTGCCACTCTTCATTCTGTAAAGCACACTTATCCGACCTTTTAGCTGATCTTTTTTTAAGGCTATGCTATAGGTTACTTTATTGCCTTTTGTAATTCCAAATATAGGCCCAATCGCCCTTCCATCAATATATTCAGCAGCTCTGGCCTCTCCGGCAATCCAGCCATCTTGTACCAGGTTATCTCTAAGCCCTTTCTTAGCAAAATCCAGAGATTGGTAGCCGACTGCATTTTTCCATATCGAACTGCCACTTAAGCGCATCGTGTTTACAGGATAATTTTCGGGATAATCCAGATAAGACATCAGGTTTACGTCCATATATTGTGGCAATGCTGTATTGTTTACGCAACGTATTGCAACCAAAACCGTAGCAGAATCTATCACACGATAAGTTACATCCGAATAGGCCTCATCCTTCCAAAGCAGCTCGTGCCTAAACGTATATTTAGTTAAGTCGTTATTAGATTCCCAGGGAAAATAATCCGATTGCAGCAATACATGCGGTACAGATGGCTTATAACGGTACAGCCCTGGAAATACAGAAAAATCAAAGCGTATACCAGATTTAAACTCAGGGATATGCGATATCCCGGCATATCTTTTCGAATATGGGCCCCAGGGAGAAAGCAGCATATCATGTGTGTCATTTAACCGATCAAATTTTCCGGATTTCTTTTTTTGCGCAATAAGTATTGCAGGGATCAAAAGGATCCCAACAACCAGACTAATTCTCATAAATACTTAATGTTATTTTATTTCCCTGATCTTTATATTTTTAAAATAGGCCTTGTTCCCATGATCCTGAAAACCAACAGATCCGGCTTTAGCAATTCCGTAATCAGGATAATCCTTCCACTTTCCTTCTTTCTTTTGTTTATTCCATTCTTCAGTCCAGGCATTAAACTCAACAATCTTCTTTCCGTTTAGCCAATGCTCTACATGGCCCTTATTAAAGATGATTTTGCTTGTATTCCAGGTTCCCGTCGGTTGTAACTTCTTTTTGTCGTTAGGTACATTCATTGCATAATCTGCACCTGTTTTTTGCCATTCTTCCAGTTTTGCAGGAAACCCGGCATCATCAATGATCTGATATTCCGGTGCGGTTTCAGAAGCTCTATGGTATTTTGGCCCTTCTAAAATATGGTAAAAAACACCACTGTTACTCCCTTTATCTACCTTCCATTCCCAGCTCAGTTCAAAGTTTTCAAATTTAAGGTCCGACACAATATCACCAGCACCACTTGGGCCTTTAAACCCATGACACACCATTGCGCCATTTTCAACTGTCCAGTTTTCAATTTGTCCGGTTTTATTAAAAATATGCCAACCTTTTAAACTTTGCCCATCAAACAAACTTATCCAACTGGTTTTTGCTTGTACCGATTTCTTAATTGGTGGTTTAGGTGTTCCATACACAATAGTTCCTGTTATGTTTAAAACAATTACAAGGAAGCTGATTTTATTTGCCATGATTATAAATTTCGTTAACGTACACGAATATATAAAATAAACGATTAACCAGCGTTTACAATCGCAATAATTTTTTAGCATTGCTAAATAGTATTTTCCTTTCTATCTCCTTTGTTGCTGAAAACCTCCGGATAGCAGCAATGGCCTGGGCGCCTGTACATCCTTCTCCACTACCAAATATATCCGAACAATCACTGCCATAGAGCAGCTTGTCCTGATGCCTTTCTAAAAATCCACGTGCATGGTCTTCATCCCGCGTCATTGCATACAGACCAGAGAAACCGGAAAGATCACCGTATACATTTGAATAATTTCTCAATAACTGATCAGTTAGCCCTCCTGCAACTACTTTACCTTTTGGATAAAGGATATTTTCGTCTTTATGTTCTTTTCCAATATTTGCCCACCAAGTTTGTGAGTGTGCAAGAAAATTTACCTTAGGATATTTTTCCAGCATTTTGTAGAAGCGTTCAAATCCTCTGTTAAACATATTGTATTGCCAGTGCATCAGCACAGGAACATCGTAAGCCTGGGCAACCTGATAAATCTTTTGCATTCCCGGTGAATCACATTCAACCCCAAATTTCAATTCACCGATCACCGGAGCGCCTAATTTCAGATATTTCTCAATTTCCTGAATAGCACCAGGGAAATCCGGTACCTCATTTGCCCCAAACCTGTATTCTTTTGGATATTGCTGCGCCAGTTTATAGCAAACTTCATTTCCGGTAGCTTTTACCTGCAGACCGTTGGCAACCCCGTAATAGGTAGAACCATAATTTAAAGGTCTCCCCGCAGGCAAAAGTACAGTTGTAGTTATGCCCATCTTTCTTTGATGTGCAATTAACTGCTCCTGAGTACGCCCGCTGAAATCAGTATGCTGATGGATGTCAATGATGGGTTCAGGGTCATCCAGTAATCCTGCACCATTAACCTTTAAAACCGAGCCTGCAAAAAGCAAGCCCGATCCTATTAAAAAATTGCGGCGTGAAAAAGAAGTAAGACCTTTCTCACAAGTAGATTTATTATTTTTCATTTAAAATAATCATATTATAGTAATTGGACTATTACCAGCCCGAATTCTGAACCATCTTAGGATTCGCCAATACTTCGGATTCGGGTATTGGCATACGATACATCTTAGGATTCCAAAAGCGGGTCTCTATAGTATTAATGTCGTATCTCACCGTAGTGGGTGACGTCCAAACCGGTATCTGCACTTTAATAACTGTCTCCGGAGTAAGTTTCCAACGACGAAAATCCCAGAACCAATGTTCTTCATAACAAAATTCAACACGACGCTCGTGCTGTAACTTTGTTCTGAAAGAAACTTTATCTGTACCTCCTACAATAGGAGGCATACCGCCAGTATACCCCATATATTCTACTTTAGATGTAGCTGTATTTGCTGGATATTGTGCTCTTACACGCACTTCATTCAACGCAGCTCTAGCTGTTTTTGTAGCCCCAGCAATAGGTGGAACAACGTCCGGCCCGTATGCTTCATTCACAGCTTCTGCATAGTTCAACAAAACCTCAGCATATCTAAGGTATGGATAATTCTGATTTGTTTTACCATTTGCGCTTGGATTACGCGCGTCAGTGGTAATATTAAGCGTAAGGTCGCAGAATTTCACGCTATACACAAAGCTATCGTATGGACTTTCCAGCGTATTATGAGCTGGAGATTTAGCAACCCCTGGGGCTACACGACCAAATTCAGCTACCCGGTCCGTATTCGCTAATCTTAACTTAGCCCCATTGTATATATTGTCACGATAAAATCTCGGATCCCGTCTTTTAAACGGATCCTGATCATTATAGCCGGATAATGATGGCGGATCGTCAACAGTATATGCAACACCTCCATTGAGTATTTCATATTGTTTGACCATATTATATGTTACCTGGTTATTTCCACCAATAACATAGGGTGTGCTATTTACAAACAATTTAAACGGAACATGAGTGGCCGTAAAATAGGCCATGGGTTCTTGCATACGGGCAAAAATAATCTCATTATTGGTACGTGTAGTAAACAATGTTGAAATATCCGGATGAAGGCTATATCTATTCAAAGCTATTACATCTTGTGCAGCTTGCGCAGCAAGCTGCCACTTATTTTCATCGTATTTACCGTTTTCATTTGATGCAACAGGGTTTGCCGGATCGTTCCACAAAGGGCTGGCAGCATATAATAACATACGTGCCTTTAAAGCCAGCGCAGCGCCTTTAGTTACTCTGCCTAAGTCAGGATCAGGAGTAGGATCCACAAGTGGTTGTACAGGGAGATCAACTGCAGCCTCATCACAGAGTTTAACAATAAATGCAATCGTTTCATCAAAGGTGCTCCTTGCAACCTCCAGATTCTCTGAAGCATCTATCACCCTTGTGATAATGGGCATCCCACCAAACTGTTTGGCAAGTTCTGCATAAAAAAAGGCCATTATCCATTTAACTTCCGCTTTGCGGATTTTCCGTGTAGCCGCCGTAAACGGAATTGTCGAATCATCTGGGATGTTGTCAACATTTTCCAGATACATATTGCATGCACGGATACCTGCGTAATACTCTCTCCAGTCAGACTGCCAGAACATACCTGTACTACCGGGTGTAAATGAACCTGAATTAAAATCGCGAACATTCAGGCCGCCGGCAGGGTTGTTGGAAGTACCATTTTCTGTCCCGGTTTCCAAAAGTAATTGATTTCTCCAGCGTGATCCTGCATTATCGGTCCGCATTAATACAGGCAATATCTGGCGGTAAATATCCATTAAAAATGCTTCAGAATTCCGGGCATTGCCAAAAACAATTTCTTTGTTTAATCCTGTGCTGCCCGCCGGGTCCAGGAAATCTTCTGCATCTTTGCAGGCTGTACAAAAAGCAATCAGGATGCTTATGATTAAATATATCTTTTTCATATAATTTCTACTAATTATTACTAAAAAGTAACGTTAAGCCCAAAGGCATAAAATTTATTTTGAGGCGACCATGCTCCGGATCCAAGTCCATTGGCCTCACCCTGACCAGCAACCATCTGACCCGGTATATTGTTTCCAAGATATTCAGGATCGATGTGATATCTCTTTAAATGAGAGAAGGTCAGCAGATTTGAACCACTTACAAACACTCTCAGGTCTGCTATATGAAGCTTTGTGATTAGGGTTTTAGGAAAAGTATACCCAAATTCAGCTGCTTTCAAACGTAAATACTCGCCATTCAGCACATGAAAGGTAGAAAGCTCCCTGGTTTGCGGTGCGCCTCCGAGCATCAATAGGGGATATTTTGCCGTTGCCCGCGTATCCAATCCGCGGGAAGGATCATATACCCAACGATCTTCTTTATGGAACTCCTGAACATTGTATCCATAACCAGCATATTCAAGCCGCATCCCGGCAGTAGGGTTAATGACCACGTTGGATGCACCTTGCCAGAACGTATTCAAATAAAAATTCTTGTAATCCATATTCAGGTTAATGCCAAATATCTTCTCCGGAATCTGACCATAACCAGTATATGCCTTATCATCTGAGTCAATTTTACCATCGCCATTCAGGTCTTTAAACATCAGTTCGCCGGCCCAAACTTTTGCAACCGGTTTGGGAACAGCATTATTGGTCAAATCCTCTTCACTGTAAAATTTACCCGTCCA
>NZ_JACHCW010000024.1:17825-64047 GCF_014200825.1 Pedobacter sp. AK017 | reverse complement strand
TTGTTTGATATGCGCCCTTACTTTATTGAACAGCGCCTGAAACTAAGAAACCCTATATACAGCGAAACCGCAGCTTATGGCCACATGGGCCGCAAACCGGAAACCGTAACCAAAACTTTCAGGTCGCCTAATGGTGAGGAAAAAACAGTTACGGTAGACCTGTTTACCTGGGAAAAACTTGATTTTGTAGATAAAGTAAAAACTGCTTTTGTGCTGTAAGCAATAAGCATTTAAAATACCCAAAGCCCTCCTGTAGTCAGGAGGGCTTTTTTTTGCTCCAGCCTTTGGATTGTGTTTGGGATGAAGAGCAGTTTTAAACAATATTTATACAATGTTTACACAATGCTTATACAATGGTTATACAATCAAATATTGTTTAAACTTTGTTTTAGTCCTGTTTAAAAGAAGTTTAAAATTTGTTTTAAACTTAAACCCATCCCCAATGCATCTTTACCATAACCGGCATTAAAACAAGTTGAGATCAAACCATTTCTTCAACCGGTTGTTTTATATAAAAAAGAATAAAACCATGGAACATCCTATAGAAATGAATACACTGAGCCAGATTTTAGAGAAATTGAGGCTTAAAGGCTTAGACAATGAGATTAAAATGACCGACCATGGTAAAATGCAGGGGGTTGGCGTAAACAAGATTTACAATCCGGAAGACCTGACCATCATCAAAACTTACCGTTTTGAAGGGGATTCAGATCCTGGCGACAATTCTGTACTCTATTTACTGGAGGATAAAGACGGGCAGATCGGTTATATCTTAGATGCTTACGGCATGTACAGCTCACAGGAAAATGCAGGATTTGATGATTTCCTGAAAAAAATACCTACAGCAGACCGCGACCTGCAGGAGTTGCTGAGTTAAAACACAATTGCCTATAAAAAAGCCCGTATGAAAAAATAGTCATACGGGCTTTTTTATGGGCAATGTCCTTATTTCTGTATCTCGATCGCAACAGGCCCGATCAGTCCGGCCCTTGGATTCCCACGATAAGCGGATGGAATAGTTTGATAGTGATTAGACAGCGTACTATACACCAATACTTCTACTTCATTAGTCCCTGCTTTCAGGAATTTAGTGATCTCAGTTTTATAAGGTTTGGACATCATCGTTACCACATCCTGTCCATTTATTTTAACAGCACAGGTAGCCACAACTTCACCCAAATCGAGTGAAACTTTATTTTTCAATTGCTCAGCACTGAAACTTAAGGTCTTTCTGTAATACAATCCACCCGAATAATGCTTCATCTGCCCCGTTAGCGACCAGTCACCCGCTTCCAGCAATCCAGACCGGCAGAATAATTTTACAGGAAAAGGGAATGCGGCAACATCCTGGATCCCCGTTTCGGTTTCGATCTGCATGGCCACTTCTGCGATCTGCGCTTTCTTCTCCGGCAGGTTTACCTGATAAGTATTTAAACCAGATTCGGCTTTCAACAGCTGGATGTACTTTTTATCCAGCGGCTGTCCGTCTATCCAAACAGCAAGGTTTTTACCATAAATACCCATTTCCATTTTTTCTAAACCCGGCGCAGATTTGAACCGGTAACAATAGGCTTTGTTTTCGCCCTTATCCGGATCAAACATTAAATGCGGCACCTGATACCAGCGCATAGCCAGTATTTTAGAATAAGGGTCTACCTTTTCCGGAAGTGGGTTTGCTGCCGGCAAAAAGACAATGGCACTTCTCGGACGTTCATCACGTGAGTTTGGCCCGGTTTTATACCCTTTTTTAGGCACCTTGGCATAAGCGGCAAGTACAGCATGCCAGCCTTTATTCAGTTTGATCTCAGTGCCTGTTAAAGCCTTGCCATCCACATAAAAGCGATCTGGCATCCTTTCTCCCAGCTCTACATGGTACAATTGTTCCTGCGGGGCATAAACATAAGTTTTAAAAAGGTGGTCGCCAGCCCCATCCAAAATAAGGAAACCATCGTTTACCTTAGCTTTTAACCCATGGTAACCCTGCGGGCCGGGATGGTCCCAAACACCAAAACGCCAGCTAAAACGGTAAGGTTTCCAGCTGTCCAGCTTTCCGTCAAGTGCCTGGCCTATTAAGGCATCAAAATTGTTTGAAGTAGAGTCCAGCAACCATTGCATCTGGTAGCTGTAATCGTAAATGCCTTCTTTCCAGCTGTTGTCATTAAATGCAGCAGCTGTCCAGTCTTTAGCCGCATTGGCCTTAGTGCTGAATTTAAATGTACGGGCTTCCGTACCGATCATACCATCAAAGGCGGGCAGGCGGAAATCCCCCCATTTGTTGTTCATGGTAGGCAGAAATTCTATCTTCCAGTTTCCTGTCACCGGAATTTTTTCAAGGGCAACTGCATCAGATGTTTTTTTGCTTTCTATCAGCGGTTCTCCTGGCGAGAAAACAATGAGTGATGAATTGGTATAACCGGCATCTGACCGGATATAAGTTCCTGCTGCAGTCTGTTTAACAACAGGCAAAACTTTGGTCTCGCCGGTTTTGGCATCCCATAATTCGGCACGGCCCAGGGCCCGGTAAAAAACTTCGTTGCCCGGTTTTACATTCATTGTCATGTATACCTCTTTATTTCCGACCCTGCGGTGCAGCACTTTGCCCCCTCCTTCACCAGGAATAAAATCGGGTGTAATGTGTTGCGCCAATACAGTTGCAATATTCAGCGTATCGGCAAGCAAACCCTTCCCTCCGGCAGCATTCTGATGAATCTCGGCCTTTTTACCGGCTTCCAGTTCTCTTGCCGTTAAGCCGAAAATTTCTTTTACAATGGCATCAACCTCCGGATCGTTGCTGCCTTTACGTGTACTGGCCATAGGCAATGCACCGGTGGCTACTACTATTCCTCCCTTACGATAAAAATTTAGCGCCTGTTGCAAAGCCTCGTGGTGCATCGCTTTCATATCAGGTAGGATCAGCACCTTAAAAGACATATCTGATACTTTCAGGGATTTGTCACTGATCTCTGTTTTAAGAAGGGATCTGTAATCCATAAAATCATAATCCAGGCCGGCATTGCTTAATGTTCTTGCAGTGGCAAAACTTATATCGGGCCTGCTGCCCGGAAAAGCCTGCATGGGTTCGGTAGGGTACATCAGGGCAATATCGCTAACATGGATGCCCTGGCTCATCAAATAACTCAGGCGCTCCCCATATTCCAGCCATTTTTTCATATGTGGCCAGTAAGGCATGCGATAGTGGAAATCAGGTGGTGCCCACTCCCACCATCCGCCATGCGTGGTGTAATAGAGGCCATGCATACAAATGAGATTACCCCCTGCTATAAAATGGTGGTCCAGCTGTTCGGTCAGCCATTCGCCACTGCTGCCCCAGCCCATGCTGTGAAAGGCTTCCAGCCAGGTGCGTGGACGCTTGTATAAATGTGCAACAGAACTGGATACTTTGGTCTGTAAAAAAGAAGAGCCTCTGGCCGGGGCATCATTTCCTGGGGCAGTATACCAGCTTTCTATACGAAAATAATCTACATAATTGAGGGGTTCCAGCCCCCGGTCCAGGTTATCTGAGCCATAAATGAGCCCGCGGCTGGCATGCCAGTTGTAAATGGGCTTAAAATATCTTTCCTCGGCCAGTTCTATCAGCACATCGGCATAATCCATACGGATTTTTGGGGTGATTGCACCGATATTTTCTTTTAAGGCTGGCAGATAGGGCAGTACGTCGTAGCCTTTTATACGGCTAAACTGCTCTGCAAAATCTTCCGACCAGGTGTTCATGTCAAAAGGGATGAACAGCTCATCCTGGAAAAAATAGTTCATTCCTTTGCGGCCCTGGGCATCCATTTTATCTTCAAAGCGCTGAAAATAATGTTTTACCAGTTCCTTACCATGATCGGGATGCAGCATGTAGTTATTGCTGGCCACAATGGTATATATTTTCCAGTTGCCATTGTTTGGTGCTTTAAATTCAATACTTCCGTTTTTAACCTTTCCTTTAAGGTCTATAAAGGCGGCCCTGCCTGTAACCGGCCAGGCAGTAAGGCTAATCAGATCTGGTGGGACTGCCTTTTTTAAGGAAGTACCTGCTGCTATGGTATCGATTTTTATAACCAGCGCACCCTTATAGGATTTGAAACGTTCCAGGTCGCGTACCTCATCGGTAGAATAGCCGTTACCTACCCAGCCTATGGTATAATCGTCAAGGCCTGCAGCCAGGCCCCGTTTTGCGGCTTCGCCGGAAAACCAGTTCCAGGTTTTCCACCATTCATCAGAATATACTGCGGGATTACCATGTTCGGTACGTCCATAAAGGCCATAGCCCAGCTTTTTATTCAGTTCTGCATCTGCGCCCCTGGGATCGGTATGCAGGTAGCTTATTGCAAAACCATCTGTAGAAGATTGTTTAAGGATATCCAACTGTTCAGTTAAGCGTGCGCGCGAAAGCGTATCACCGTTCCACCAGAAGAAAGGGACATTTCCATAGCCTTTAGGTGGGTTACCGAAGCCTGGCCGCACATCAAAGTCCGTATTTCTTGTTGGGTAGCCACTAAACTTTGTGTCGTGTGGCAGGCCATTCTTTTTCTGTGCAAAAGAATGTTGGGCAGCGCCTGACAACATCAGCAATACGCAAAGCATATAAAGTGTTTTCATATTCATTCTGCTTAAAATAGGTTGGTTTGGGTTTTCATTTCTTTGTACCGCTTTAGTGCTTCGAGGTAATAATAGTCGCCATAAGTAAGGGGCACATCCACTTCAGAGCCTTTGGGCATATGACCTACACCATGCTTAAGGATAAACCCGCCGTTTGTACCTGTAGCAGCCTTATATTGTGCAGAAGAAAGTGTCTTTATCATTTTTTCGGCAGTTTTAAAATAATGCTGTCCCTGCTCTCCTTTATTATACCGGCAAAGTTCCAGCAGTGCTGATGCCATAACGGCCCCTGCCGAGGCATCTCTTAGCGCGTTGGGAATGTCGGGAGCATTAAAATCCCAGTAAGGTATTTTATCCTGGGGAAGGTTGGGATGCTTTAATATAAATTCAGCGATATGGTTGGCCTGCTCCAGGTACTTTTTGTCTTTGGTTTCACGGTACATCAGCGTATAGCCATATAAGCCCCATGCCTGCCCTCTTGCCCAGGCCGATTCATCGGCATAGCCCTGATCTGTTCTTTTCTTTTGTACCAGGCCTGTTTCCGGGTTGTAATCGATGACATGATAGGAACTGTAATCGGGCCGGAAATGATTTTTCATGGTGGTACTGGCATGTGTAACGGCTATTTTATAATAACTGGAGTCGCCGGTTTCCTTTGTTGCCCAGAACAGGAGTTCCAGGTTCATCATGTTATCTATGATCACCAGAAACTCGTCAGGTTTTGCATCCCATGACTGGATGCAACCCACTTTAGGGTTAAACCTGCTGGCCAGCGATTTGGCGCTGGTGATTAAAATGTCTTTATACTCAGGTTCTGGTTTGATCCTATCGGCCATTCCGAAACTGCAGTACATCATAAAGCCAAGGTCGTGAGTGCTGGTATTGTTTTTCTCTTTTTCCAGCACTTTCAGGATCCTGCGGGTTTCGTTATAAAGTGCTGTATCTTTCGTTTGTTCATAGATATACAACAAAGAACCTGGATAAAACCCGCTTACCCACCAGTCGGAATTGCAGGCTTCGAATTTGCCTGTAAGGGGATAAAAAGTTTTCGGGAATTGGTTTGGGGGAAGGTTTTTCATCATCAGGTGGTATTGTTTACCTGCATCGGCAAAGGTGCTGTCGATGTTTTTTAACAATAGGGGGTCTGTTTTAAAAACCGGCTCCTTTACTGCACATCCTGCTACAATCGAGACGCCAATCAATACGCATAAGTAGGTGTTTAATTTATTCATTACTATCTGGTTAATTTCTATTCCAATTGTAATGGAGCACGCAACCTTTCCTGCTCCTTTTCCGTTTGTTCTGTGTTTAAAAAGATCCCCCGCCTGGATCATTGGCGGGGGATTATTAGCTATTTTACGGTAACATTTACTTCTCCTAAAACCACATAAGTTTGCGGTCCGCTGACTGCCACTACTTTAAGGTAGCGAACCTGGGACAGCGCAGGAATGGCAAAAATCTGTTCATTATTGGTCAGACGGTCAAAATCATAGGTACCCATATCCGTCCAGGTGGTATTGTTGGCACTGCCTAAAAACTGGACCACATTAGGGCCGCGCTCATCGGGAGTAGCTTGTACCCAGCGCCATAAGCTTACGGTTTTGATGGTTCTGCTGCTTCCCAGATCGACAGTGATGTAGTGTGGGTACCTGGATGTAGTAGCCAGCGTAACCCAGCGGGTAGCCGGATTGCCGTCAATCATATTTGCCGGGATACTGAGGTTATTGGCATCAGGATTTTGGGAAGAAAAATCAATCACTTTCCATTCGGTCTTGTTGAGCAAAAAGCTTTCTACCAGCTGGTCGTTGGTATACAGCGGATCGATTGCCGTAGCAGCTAAATGCTGGGTCCTTAATTTATAGCCCGTTTCCAATTTATAATCGGTTAACTGTAAAGTTAGGGTACCTGGCAAAACGCTTACTGTTTTCAGAACTCCTGCAGTAGTGGTATATTCCACATCTGACTTGACGATGGTACTACCTGGGATTACGGGCTCAAACTGAAGGCTAAGTGTATTGGCCAGGTTAAAGGTAGAAGATTGCACCACGCGGTTCAATAAAGTGGAACGGTAGCGCTCGCCCCAGGCATCGCCTGAAACTTCTACCGGTACAGAGGCATGGCCAGCGGCATCATAGGTTCTGATGATAAAACTATAGTAGTTTTCCGGAAGATTGGTTACGGTATAACTGATCACCTCCTGATTAGCCGGTACGGGTACCTCTGCAGAATCGGTATAATTGTTCCAGAATACCCTGGCTTTGACTACTTTAGGATCGGAACCCCTTTTCCAGGAAATCTGCACCTTATTGAGGCCTGATTTGGCAACAGGTGAATTGGCTTTTCCGGGGTAAATGATCCCGTTAGGAATGACATATTGTGCATAGGTACTGTCCATTTTTTTACAGGCCATAAAACCACACACACCTGCTAAGGCAATTGATAAAAATATCTTAGTTTTCATATTTACAGCTTAACATTTATAATTTACCCCAAAAAGTGACCTCTGCAATAGTTACCTGTCCGGTTCCTCCCCAGGTTTCTGTTGTTTTAAAACGCAGGTAGCGGTATGCAGGCGGAGTATCCGGCATTTCAAAATCTTCACCATTTGTAAATCCATAGGCGTTGTCTTCTGCCGTTACACTTACGCTTCCTGAAGGTTTAAAAGAATCAAATTTACCGATCAGTGTCCAGGATGCCCAGCTACCATCGGAGGCAGGTGCATTGGAACCCCAAAGTTCAAATGATTTTACACATGCCCCAACATAAGTATATGGAGGCGTTCTTTGATGCGCTTTCATGCGGCTCAATACCACAGGAACTTTCAGGTCGATGGTGAACCATTGGGGTATGGGTGTATTGTTGTTGGATGCATAAATACCCAGGTTAACCAGACCATCCCAGATATTGGCCAAAACGTTGGTGCTTAATGCCGGTTGGTCGGTAGGCAGGGCATAGCCCGCGAATGGTTTGGGTACTTTTTGCTCAAACAAAGGGGTAAGGGTTTTAATGATAGCCAGGGATTTGTTGCCCCAGCGGTCCCTTAGGTATACAGAAAACTTTTTAGGCGTGGCCGATAAGCCCCTTACCGAGAAGGAACCTGAGGCAGTTTTGGTGTAAAAGGTTTGCAAGGGGCGTAACAGTCCGTTCCCGGTAGTATCTGCATCCAGTACTATGGCCAGGTTGGCTTGTAAATCATTCTTCACCCTCACCTTTACCCCACCAAAACCAGGTTCTATACTAAGCGCATCATAAGCCAGCTCTACAGGAGGCGCCAATGGCTTGATCTTCACAATTGCTGGAGCCGATTCTTTCTCATTTCTACCAACACTGATGATTTTCACCTCATATTCATTGGTATCGCCAAAGCCTTCCAGTTTCAGGGTATCCGTATAGATGGACGACTTGCTTTCTTTGAAAACCCCGGGCTGAATTTCATACACCGCTTTTACATAAGCAAGGTTTACATCTGAGCTGATCTTATAAGTAATATTTGCGCCGCCAGGTGTGTTTTCATGTTTAAAATCAGTTACCTGCTGAGGGGCCGCTGCATTTGGATCGCTGTGATCTAATCTTGGATCTTCTTTACAGCCCTGCACACTGATGACGGTCAGGAGCGTAAAAATCATATACAATATTCTTTTCATCACGTATTTTTTTTATTGTGAATTACCAACCTATGTTTTGCACCAGGTTCCTGTTATTTAAAATGTTATTGTCGCGGATGGGCCAGAAATAATCTTTTAATCCGAAGCGTGGAGAAAAGATCAGTTTTTTGCGATAGTAGAGGCTGGCTGTTGCCTGTTCGATATCCCAGCCCTGCACCGGTTTTACATATTCCTGAGGGGCTTCTTTCCATCTTCTCAGATCCCAGAAACGGGCTCCTTCAAATGCCATTTCTATCAGCGTTTCCCTATGGATGATGGCCCTTAAACCTGGTTGTGTTAAATATTTGCCTTTATTATTGGAATAGGTAGACCAGGAGAGTTCTACGGTTTGCAAACCAGCCCTTTCACGTACCAAATTGATGTATTTATACACTTCTGCGTCTGGTCCGTTCTTTTCATTTAAGGCTTCGGCATATAGTAAGTACAACTGGGCAAGCCTGAAGATTGGCCATGGGTAGTTATTGATGCTGTAATCACCCGCAGATGCACCCTGGGTATTTTGGAAATGCACATATTTTTTGATGAAGTAACCTGTTACTGAACCAAAATCGGCCTTACCTTTACCATTTGGCTGCCCTTTTTTGGCAGATACATAATAGGTCCCCGTTGGTACAGCATCGTTGTAATATCCTTGTCCGTACCAAACGCCACCATCAAACCCAAGGTTGGCATAAAAACGGGGTTCCCGGTCAAAATTGGTAGATGAGGTTTCATAATTCAGTTTGATATAGCGCTGATCGGCAGCTGTTCCTGCTTTTATAGCAGGCTGATTGACGTTCCAGGTTGGATCTTCTTCTATAGGGATTCCATTCTTGCTGTAAAACATGTCTGCAATTTTTAATGGTGGCGCCAGTTCATAACCAATTACGCTATTGTCTTGATAGCGAAAATCGACATTCGGGGTAGCGATAAGCTGTGTATTAGCGGAAAGGCTCTGGCTGTTTGCCCAGATGATCTCTGGATTCCACCTTTCTGTAAAGGCATTTCTGATACTCAGCTGCTGTACAATCTGATCGGTAAGTACAGACGCGGAACTGGCCCTGTCAAATTTATATAGACGATGTCCTGCAGACTCGGCAACTGTTATGGCTTCTTTACATGCAAGTGCAGCATCGGCCCAGCGGCTGGCTAAAAATTGCTGGTTGAACAGCTGGGTACCATCCCGGTTTTTCAGGGTTGCCTGCTCCGTGTTACCATTAAAGAGCGGACTAGCGGCCGTAACCATCACTTTTGCTTTTAAGGCATAGGCAATGGGTTTGGTAATCCTGCCCAACATTTTTACCGGATCGGCTACTACGGGTTGCAAATTGTCTTTTGCCTCATCGAGCAATTGTACAATATAGGCAAAGCACTCATCTACTGGGGCCCTTACAATTTTTACAGTAGAAATGTCTACTTCTACAGGCAGGTTTTCTTTGATCAGTGGAATGGGGCCATACATTCTAACCAGGTAAAAATGGTAGTAGGCTTTCAGGAACTTAACTTCTGCAATCCATTGTTCCCTTTCTTCTTCCTTCAGGTCGGGTACCTTTCCAACGTTTTCCAGGAAAATATTGCAATCCCGTAATGCCTTGTATAGGTTTGTCCAGATGCTATAAGTGTTGCTGTCGCCTATGGGGTTCACTGTAGCCTGAAGGCCCATGGCAAGGTCAAATATCCTGTGGTTAAACGTTGGTTTTGGCGGTCCGTTAATCGCCCAGGTCTCATCTCCTCCAAGCAAGGATGGATCCTGCTCAAGATTGCCATCTTTGGGCATATAGGAGTAACAGGTATACAGGTATTTCTCTGCCTCGGCCCGCATGGTAAAGGAGTTGTCTATGGTCGGAATATTATCAGGGATAACATCTAAATACTTTTTACAGGAGCTGAATGTAGTGAAAAAAATAAGGATAGCTGCCTTGAGGCACCAGTTTCCTTTTCTTAAATATTTCATGTCGTACATATAAATTAGCTATTAAAAGGTTAAGTTGAGGCCAAAATTTAAGACCTTTTGCAGGGGATAACCCAGGCCGTTACCAGCCATTTCAGCATCCCATATTTTGAATTTACTGAACATCAGCAAATTGGTTGCACTGGCATAGATGCGGAAGTTAGTAGCCTTGATGCGTTCTACCAGTCCTTTAGGGAAGGTATAGCCGAGCTCGACCTGCTTAAGCCTTAAAAAGGCAGCGTTACGCATAAACCAGGTGCTGGTCTGGTTGTTATTGGCATTTGGGCTATTGCTCAACCGAGGTAAAATGGCATAAACATTTCTGTTTTCTTCCGACCAATAGCTGTCGGCATAGGCCTGCAGCAGTTGGTTCATGTATATCTTGCCCGAATTTGCCTCATTAGTTTTCGGATAAGTATAAGCCACAAATGGGGCTGTTGCCGCCGGATCAATCCAGAAAGACTGGTTGCCCGAGCCTTGTGCAAACGCAGAAATATCGAACTTTTTATAACTTAAGGAGAAGCCGAAGCCATAAACCACTTCCGGAACAGTAGGGTTACCAATAGGTACCATATCCGCTTCATTCACTTTTCCATCTCCATTTACATCGGTATATTTAATGTCTCCGCCGCCATAGGGGCCTCCAAACTCCTGGCGTGGTGAATTGGCTGCTTCCTGATCGTCAACAAACAGGCGCTCTGCGATATAACCAAAGGTTTGCTGCAAAGAACTACCTACCCTGGATTTATAAGCCTCTGCATACTGAGGTTCTTCATATACCTCATATTTGCTGGTTGCATAAGTGAGGTTTCCACGTACAGACAGCCAGAGATCTTTAGACCAGGCATGTTGCATATCGAGTGAAATATCTACCCCACGTCCATTGGCTTTACCTACATTAGACCTGGAAACAGAGGATAAACCCATGGTATTGGGAATCGAGGCGCGGGACATCAGAATATTGTCGCGTTTTTCGGTAAAGTACTCTGCAACGATATTGGCTTTGCCTAGCAGACTGAGCTCCATGGCCATGTTTTGTTTGGTTGCGCGTTCCCAGGTAATGTTTGGATTGGCATATCTGTTAACAACTACTCCATTTTTAACCTCAGTAAGGTCTCTTCCAAAAACAGCTCTCCGGCCTACATTGTTCAGGTCGGTATTAGACAGGTAGAAGAACCGGTCGTTTACATCCCCAATCTGGTCGTTACCTACCAGACCGTAAGTGTAACGGAACCTGAGGTTGGTGATTATATTTTTTAGCGGTGCAAAGAATTTCTCGTTAGAGGCACTCCAGGCCAGGCCAGCTGAAGGGAAGAAACCAAAGCGGTTATTTTCGGCAAAGCGTTCTGTTCCGTTGTAACCAAAGTTAAACTCTGCAAAATACCTCCTGTCGTAGGCATAGGTTGCCCGACCGGAAATACCCAGGTTCCTGGAAGGCAGGGACTGAAAGATATCCTCAGCATTAGAACCGCCCAGACTTTCCCTGGCTATCATTACCAGTAAACCACCGATTTCATGTTTTTTAGCAAAGGCACGGTTATAGTTAACTGTAGATTCAAAGTAAAACGTTGAATTTAAAGTTTTAGGCAGTTCTGCAAAACCCAGGTATTCTGTACCTGTAGTATTTGCCTGTGAAATGGTATATTGATTGGTGAGCAGGTCATAGCCCCCCAGCTGGTAGTAAAAAGGGTTGTAACCTCTGGAATAACTAAAGTTAGAGGTACGGGTTAAATTGACCATGGCCCTTGCAGAAAGCCCTTCGGTAATGGCATTCAGACCTTGCTTCAGTTCAAACTGGGCCAGCATCTGCGATCGGCTTTCATCGCGGTAGCCTCTCACCATATCGGCATAAGGATTGATGTAGTTATTGCCAAAAGCATTTCCGAACATGATGTGTTTTACAAAAGAATGGTCTGCATCTATTGGATAATAAGCCGGGAAAAGCACTGGGTTAGATCGCATGACATTTCTGTACATCGTAGTACCACTTTCTATAGGCCCGTTGTAATCGTCAAAATTTCCGCTCAGCCGTACAATCAGTTCAGTTGATTTGGTGAGGTCTATATTTACATTTGAACGCAGGGAATAACTTTTAAAATCGATGTTGTTGTTAAAGTTGTTCCGGTTATCAACATTAAGCAATCCATTGTCCTTGCTAAATGCGCCGGCTACATAATACCGGGCCACGGTACCACCACCACTTACGTTTAAGTTATACCGCTGGGTGTTTGCATAATCTTTAAACAGCATTTTGCGCCAGTCGTTGGCCGGAAAAATAAGTGGGTTTACACCATTGGCCGTGTTTTCTATTTTATCTTCAAGATAAGGGATTGGGGTTAGGGGATTTCGCGTTGCAGTAGCTTCATTGGCCAGTTTCATATAGGTAACCGGATCGGCCAGGTCGACATCGCTGGTTGAACTACTTGCCGAGTTTTCTACCCGGAGGGAAACTTTTGCCTTACCTGCCACACCTTGTTTGGTGGTTACCAGGATTACCCCATTGGCTCCTCGCGCACCATATAGCGCCGTTGCTGTAGCATCTTTCATGATAGAGAAAGTGGCAATATCATCGGTTTGCAACCGGGCCAGATCAGTTGTAGTAAGCTCGATCCCGTCGATTAGGATCAAAGGCTTGGTATTGTTACCAAAAGTGGTAATTCCACGTACAAAGAAGTCGGCATTGTCGGCACCGGGTTCTCCACTTCTCTGGTAGGCGATAACGCCTGCAACCCTACCGGCCAGTGCCGTGGTCAGGTTACTGGAAGGAACCCTCAATTCTCCTGGTTTTACTGTAGTAATGGAGCCGATTACACTTTCCTTTTTTTGTACCCCAAATGCCACTACGGAAACTTCGTCGAGCGCGTTTTTTGGATTGGGCAGCAATTTCACATCCAGTGTTTTCTTATTGCCGATGGTAATTTGCTGGCTGATGTAACCGATATAGGAAAAGACCAGCACTTCGGTATCACTATTGACCTGGACGGTGTATTTTCCATCTATGCTGGTCACAGCTCCGCGTTCGGTACCCTGTACCTTAACGGTTGCACCAGGTAGTGTTTCACCCGTTTCATCATAAATAATTCCGGTTATGACCCGCTGGACAGTTTGACTGCTTTCCTTAATATAGTTTGTGGTGTAATTAAAAACTCCCTGCTTTTTTGTATTGAAGGCCTTTACCGAAACGGCACCGCACATCAGGATACAGGCAAGAAGAATAGGTATTTTTTTCATGTTGTATAACTTGGTTAAGTGTTATGATTCACGAAAACAGAGGGTTTGTTTGGTTATTCTCTTTTCGTTATGAATTGATTTCCTGGGCTTCCATACGCTATAGCGCATTAAAAGTTACATGTAGTATTGATCTAAATCATAGACGGGTTCCTTTCATGGTTTGTTTGGTTTTGGTTTTTAAAAAGTAGCAAAGAACTTTACCATCAGCTGGAAATAATGTTCGAATTCAGTTAAAGGCAGGGTTTCGGCTTTATCGTACACATCATGATAAGCCTGTATACCGCCCATGGTGTAAATGAAAAAAGATGGAACCCCTTGCTGGTAAAACGGACAATGGTCACTTTTACAGGCTTCATCCCTTATTTCTACCTTTGGTACCAGCTGATACTGGGTATTGAGTTTTGACAGCAGATCAAACTGTTTTCTGAATATGGTTCCGTTTACGACCTTAATGCCTTCTTCGCCGGTACCTGCCAGGTCAAAATTGACAAGGAATTTAATTTTCTTTAAATCGATGAGTGGATTTTTGACAAATGCTTTAGAGCCTAGCAAACCAATCTCTTCACCAGAAAATGCAATAAAGACAGTATTGTATTTGGGCTGGTGCTGCGCGTAATAACGCAGTAGATTGAGCATGAAGGTGGTACCACTGGCATTGTCGTTTGCACCGGGGAAATAAACTTTGCGGCCCAGCATGCCCAGGTGATCGTAATGGGCAGTGATGACAAGTGTAGAATCTGAGCCAGAATACCCTTTTATCATTCCGGCAACATTCCGCGTCTGGTAATCCGGGACCAGTTTACTGTCTACATCAACGGTAATGGTTTGAATGGTTTTAGGATCAAGCCCTGGTTTGTTCACCTGTATGACAGGCCGTGAATTTTGATAAGTGAGGGTTGTCCAGGTTAGTTTTTCTGTTGTAAAAATAATTAAGCCTTTAAAATTTAGCTTTTCGCTACTGCGCAGGGCCCTTACATGGGCAGAGATTATTCTTTGTTCTTCGGCACTTTCCTTCCCGGCATCCCTGTTGTCCAGCAAAATGAAAGAAGCCGCAGCTTTATGAATCAAGTTTTCGAACTTCTCGGGGGTATTGATATCGGCCCTGCCCACCGTGACCACCTTAAATTTACCATGAACAGCGGGACTGGTGGCATCAATCAGATAATCTACTGCTGTTTTGAGCTTGGTGTTGTTGAGTTTTACACGCACTTTTCCAGGAAAGGTATTTACGGAGAGTTGAAAATCCTGAAAATAGGACCCTTTGTTTAGTGGGATCAGGTGAGATTTCTCAAATTCCCTGGCTATGAATGCAGAGGCGATCTGGTCTCCATTTGCCACATAGCCCCTACCCTTAAAAGCGGCTGAGGTTAAGGTTTGGATCACTTTTCTGGAATAATCCATATCTTGTGCGGCAGCATTAAAAGCAAGAGCCAAATGCATTGATATAGTTAAGAATAATAACAGAAGTCGTTTTTTAGCTAACATAAATTTCAGGTTAAGGAATAGAATGATCGGCAGGCATGTTAACACCACTCCATAGTTTTTTCGAGGTCCAGTCGGCCGGCGCCCCTGTCCAGAATACATCGTTTGCCGGCAGGCCCAGTGGCAACAATCCTGCTGTACATAAGTACAAACTTCCGGTAGACATATAATATTCGCCTACATCAACCTGATGTCCGCAAAAGCCTATAGTTAACCATCCATTTTTATCAAATGTACCCGGGGCCTCGATCATGCGTTTAATGACCAGTGACATGGCCCCTCTTACCTGTTCCGGACGGATGTTTTCCGGGAGTCTAGACAGCAATGCAATGTGTGCCAGGGCTTGCAAGGCCCCAAAACGATAAACCAGAGACCTTCCGACGGGTGGAAATGTACCTTCAGGAGAGATGGTACGCTCCTGGATTGCAGCGTATCTGATGGCCCTTTCCAATACAGTATTGTAAACTTCCTGTTTTTCCAGGCCCCTGTCTGTCACAGTTTTTACGATGTCGATCAGCATGGGGTGGATCACAAAACTGTTGTAATAGTCGAAATGAAATTTAGGCCCATCGCCATAGATACCATCACCTTTATACCATTCTTCCAGTTTTTTGATGGCATAATCGATGCGCACTATGTCGCCGTCATCACCTGCTCGCATTAAAAAGGCTTCTATCATTGCCGTAAAAAGCAGCCAGTTGTTGTAGGTTGGTTTAATGTTGCGTGTAGACTTTAGGGCATTGATGACATTTCTCTTTGTTTCTGCATCTAATGGCTCCCAAAGCTGCTTGGGAGCCCTGATCAGCGAATGAGCTAAAAAAGAAGCGTCTACCAGGGCCTGTTCATATTTCTGGGAAGTAAACTGCATGAAATCCGGTGAGGATGGGTTGACTGCATTGGCAAGGCTTTTACGGGCGAGCAGGATATATTTCTCCCTGAGTTTTCCTTCTGCTGTAGAATCGATACCAAGCTCCAGCCAGGGTGCCATTCCGGCCATCAGGCGTCCGAAAGCTTCCAGGTAAGTGACTTTAGTCCGGTCGAATTTGCTGGAAGGATTCACTTCTACGGGCATGTCCAGCTTAAGCCTGCCCCTGCTTAAGCTTTCCAGTACAGGGTCGGCGATTTTTGTGAGCACAGCAATCCAGTATTTCCTGCTTTCTGCATTTTTTTTCTGCATACCTACAGGATTTTCGGAAGAGGTCCGTGCATCGGCTGCATTTATACCCAATCCCATCAGGGCTGCGGGTGGTACTAAAGATAAAAATCGGCGCCTGTACATGATGATCGGTTTATTGGGTCAGTTCTAATTTAATGGTTTTCAGTTCTTCAGAATTTGGGCCCATCATGACTGTGAAACTGCCAGGTTCGGTAATCCATTTGCCATCTTTCCAGAATTCAAGCGAACGGGAAGAAATGGGCAGGGAAATCTTTTGGGTTTCGCCCGGACGCAGGCTAATGCGTTTAAACCCTTTTAATTCTTTAATTGGCCTTGCCAGTGAAGAGATGTCATCACGAAGGTACAGCTGCACAATTTCATCGCCGGCCACTTTACCGGTATTGGTTACTTCAATTTCGGCAAAAACAGTTTCACTGGCTTTCATGCTGGCTTTAGAGAGTTTTGGTACTCCATATTTAAATTGTGTGTAGCTGATGCCATAACCAAAGGGATAGGTTGCACCTTCTGTCGTTCCCCACATCATCCTTGGCCTGCCTGGTATTAAAGTATTGTAAAATGCAGGTACCTGACCTACATTTCTTGGGTAGGTAACAGTTAATTTTCCGGAAGGGTTCAGATCGCCAAATATGGCTTCTGCAATGGCAGTACCTGTTTCCTGGCCCAGAAACCAACCGTCTAATATGGCCGGAACATGGTCTTTGGCCCATTGAATAGCGGCCGGACGGCCATGCAGCAATACCAGTACTACAGGTTTGCCTGTGGCCACAATGGCCTGTAACAGCTTATCCTGGTCGCCCGGCAAGGTAATGTCGTCCCTATCCACATTTTCCATTACGGTTTTATCATCATCACCCAGCACCAGGATACATACATCAGCTTCTTTTGCAATGGCAACGGCTTCTGCAAGCTGCGTATCTTTTGGATGCTGGATATCAGTCCCTTTTGCATACAATACCTGTGCATTTTTACCTACAGCAGTTTCGATGCCTTGTTTTACAGTAATGAAGTGTTTAGGCTGCTGGGTAGAATAAGTGCCCAGACGAATTGTATCGGCATTTGGACCAATTACGGCTATCTTTTTGAACTGACTTTTTTTAAATGGCAGCAGGTTGTTGTTTTTTAGGAGGATGAGACTTTTGCGGGCTGCTTCGAGTGCAAGTGCATCGTGTGCAGGATTATTTAATACAGTTTTATAGTTTGATCTGGGGCTGGACAATGAGCCATCGATCTGCGAAAAGAATACATCAGCATTTACATCTGCATCTTTTGTACCTTTTTGTAATTCGGTCATTTCCTTGCCCAATGGATTTTCTTCTTCGTCGAGGTGCAGGGCAATCTTAAATTCCAGTACTTTTCTAACGGCGTCGTCGAGCAGTTTTACCGGCACTTTTCCGTTTTTTACCGCGGCGACCAGTGGGGGGCCATACATTCTTTTATCGGCCCAGGTCTGTTTAAAGGCAAGCTCGGTATGCACACCTGCTTCCAGTGCTTTTCTGATGGTTTCTTCCCGGCTTTCGGTGGCGAATAAGCGGTCCTGTACCCACCTCAGGTCGTTGTTATCAGAAACCCCCAGGCCATCAAAGCCGTATTCCTTTCTGAATACATCGTTTAGGGTATAGGTATTGATGTGACAGGGCACCCCATTTAAGGTATGGTGCGCGGGCATGACCGAACCCACCTGAGCTTCTTCTACTGCAGCCCGGAAAGGCGGAAGGTGAACTTCGTGCAAACTACGCAGGGAAATTTCGACTGCAGCACCATTGGCACCCAGCAGGGGTTCACTATCTGCCACAAAATGTTTAGCTGTTGCCACTACATGGTCCTTATCGAAGCGGTTTTTGCCACGGCCCTGCAGGCCATTGATAAAGGCTACGCCGATTTTACTGACCAGGTAGGCATCTTCTCCATAACCTTCTTCGAAACGGCCCCAGCGCGCATCGCGCAAAACCCCAAGCATTGGGGTATAACAGTGGTGTATGCCTAAAGCCCTGGCTTCTTTTGCAATCACGGTAGATACCCTTTCGACAAGCGAAGGATCCCAGGAACTGGCTATGGAAATGGCCTGAGGGAAAGAAGTGGTGCCGGCAGCAACCACACCATGCAGACATTCACCGGCCTGCATATGGGGGATATTTAATCTTTTATTGGCATTGGGATAAAATGAGGCCAGCTGATGCGCTTTTTCTTCCAAGGTCATTTTACTCAGCAGCAGT
Organism: Pedobacter sp. AK017; assembly: GCF_014200825.1. Classification (NCBI taxonomy): domain Bacteria; kingdom Pseudomonadati; phylum Bacteroidota; class Sphingobacteriia; order Sphingobacteriales; family Sphingobacteriaceae; genus Pedobacter; species Pedobacter sp. AK017. Next base: position 45,744 of record NZ_JACHCW010000024.1, on the reverse strand, counting down.
TCTACTTTTTGCCTTTCTTGTTTGGTTAAGGGAATATAACCGGTTTTTTCCTGGGCCTGTACTTTTAAAAGCTGCAGACCTGTAAAGAAGAATAGTATAAATTGAAATAGCCTCATAATATTTAAAGTGTAGCAGTCGATTGCAAGAAAAAGAATAAACTGTGCAGAGGTTTAACCCTGCACAGTTGAAATTTGTGTATACTCAGCAAAAATTAATAGCCAGTATTGTTGGGCATTTTGGCTCCGGTGTTTCTGTCTATTGCTGTTTGAGGAATTGGCATCAGGTTGTTCATCATCTGAACTGTAGCCTGAGATTTCTCATATCCATATTTTTTGGTCCTATCATAGATCTTTCCTAAGCGAGCCAGGGTCATCATTCTGAATTCTTCCCCATATAGCTCTCTGGCCCTTTCATCAAGGATATAGTCTATATCTACATTTGCTGCAGCAACCGGTGTGGCATTTGCACGTCTTCTTACTACATTAATATCGTCAGCAGCAAGATCTGCTCTTGATTTTCCCAGATAGGCTTCAGCACGCAGGAAATAGGTTTCCGGTAAACGAACGACATAAAAATTCCTTACATAGCCATTATCTGGTACTTTATTGATGTGCTTATCCGTACCAAATTTTGCCCAGTTCGGGAATACATAAATCATGGTATCATCCCTTGTGGTCAGGAAAGATTTTGGGATTAATGTGGCCTTTTTATACAACAGATTTCCAGCAGCATCTTTAATATCTGCACCGAAATAATATTTGCGTTTGATATTGGTTTCGTTATTCCTGATGTCATTTCCTGAATTTTTCCAGATGGTATAATTGGTATAATTGGTTGGCCTTGCATAAGCAACCCCACGACCAGTACTGTCTTGTGCAACACCAGGATAACCAATCTTTGCGAGACCCCAGTAGTTACACCACATCATCCGTTCAATTAGCGGTCTTCCTGCAAACGTAGTTCCTCCAGGGATAGAAGCACCTGTAGGACCTTGTGCAAACTGCGCAATAAAAATCCCTTCATTGTTACCCGCTTGTCTGTTTTGGTTTCCCATCACAAACAGGTCATAGTAATAATCTTTATCCGTTTCAGAACTGCGTGCGCCAAAACGGGCGTTTACCAAACCATAAGTACCATCCGTACCATCAATAACCCTGGTTGCGGCAGCAATGGCACCATCATAATCTTTCATTGCGAGGTTAATTTCTGCCAGATAGTGATCTGCAGCGGCCCTTACTACCCTTCCAGGTACAGTATGGGTAATTGGAAGGTTAAGCCTGGCAAATTCCAGGTCCTTTTTTATAAAGAGTAGGACCTCCTCACGTGTATTTCGTACAAAATCTACCTTTGCTGAAGTGACCGGTTTATCGACAATAGGAACCCCACCGTACAAGTGTACCAGATTGCGATAAGCAAATGCTCTGAAAAAGTAGGCTTCTGCCAGGGCTTGATTTTTATCAGTTTCTGTGGCCCATGGAAATCCAGGTTTTAATGCAGACTCGATCAATTGATTAGCATTTTTAAGCAAAGCATATTGATTGTTAAACCAATCAGCCGAATAGGCTTCTACTGAATTCACCAGACCCCAGTTGTTGTATTTGGCGTTGTCATCCCGTGGATCGAAACAAACATCGGTACCCAGGCCCAGGATCCATGCTTCATGCGGCCCGTCGTTCATGTTGTAGATCAATTGTACATACCTGTAAAAGGTTCCGCTTAAACCTTCCAGCTGTGCTTTATTGGTATAGGCTGTTTCAGTACTGATCCTGTCGTCCAAACTTTCCCTCAAAAACTCATCATCTTTACAGGAAGCAAGTAGTGCTAATAGTCCTACTGCGACTACTCGTATATTTCTATGTAATTTCATATCTATTCATATTTTAATTAAAACCCTAAGTTTAAGCCAAAGGAAACAGTTCTCATAATAGGCGTATTGGCGTTTACCGATGTCTGAGAAGACCCGCCGTTACCACCAATCTGTGCCCCATTGGCTGGATCCAGACCTGTCCATCCTGTAAAAGTCAGTAAGTTGGTACCACTTACGAACAACTTCAAATTATCTACTTTTAACTTGTTGAGCAGTTCTTTCGGAAGACTGTAGCTTAATGAGGCCGTTTGCAAACGCACGAATGTGCGCGACTGGTAAAAACCATATGAAAACGGATTTCCATAGTTAGGTCTTACAAATTCATTGCTTTCACGATCCGGCATCCATGGGTTTTGGCCGGCAATCCAATTTCCTGAAGTTGGCAAAAGCGACGCTGGATTTAACCCGCGTGGATTGCCCGACATAAAGAAATTGTTCTTTCCACCACCAATGATAGCGTTAACAGTAAAAAACAATTGGAAATTTTTGTAATTAAAGGTATTGGAAACATTGAAGTTGAAGTTTTCCTTGCTGTATCCAATTACTGACCTGTCGTTAACGTCTATCATCCCATCACCATTGATGTCCTTGATTTTAAGGTCTCCAGGAAAGAATATCTGGGCTCCACCTGCAGTTTTGTATTTGTTCATATATTCCGTATCAGAACTTTGCACGATTCCCTCAACGGTATAATCATAAAACCCTAATAAAGACTTACCAATGAACAATGAGTTTTCCGGCTGGTCTTTATCATCAGGCAAATGCGTCACTTTATTTCTGTTCAGCCAGAAACTGATTCCAGAGCTCCAGCTAAATCCATCATCAGATTTTATGTTGGTTGAATTTAAAGTAATTTCAATTCCCCTGTTCTGAACTTCGCCGAGATTCGATTTTACGGAACTAAAACCAGTGAAAATTGGCAGCAATCGTGTTAGAAGTTGATTATCGGTTTTGCTGGAGTAAACATCAACATTACCGGTTAAGCGCTGGTCTAACAACTGAAAATCTACCCCAAGGTTTAAGGTATTTGTAGTTTCCCAGGTAAATGTTTTATTAGCCAGTGTGGAAGGAGTACTGATTAAAAAAGAATTGCTGCCAAAAACGGTAAACAAGGTGTTGTCAGTAAAAGCAAGTGAAGAGTATGACCCTACCGATTGGCTACCTGTTTTTCCATAAGAAGCCCTTATTTTCAGGTAGTTTACAAATTTCACATCTTTCATGAAATTTTCTTCACTCAATGCCCATGCAACAGATCCCCCTGGAAAATAACCGTACTTAAAGCCTTCGGCGAATGCAGAATAACCATCACGCCGCAAGGTAAATGTACCGTAGTACTTTGATTTATAGTTGTAATTTAACCTGCCGAAATAACCAACATTGGTTGTTTTAGCAAATTCAGTATTTGTTGTAATGACTTTACCCGTATTTAAACCGTTCATCCCTAACAAGGTGGTTCCGGCTGCAGAGAAATCGGATGAATTTACCCTCAGTTGTTCAGTTGTACTGAAATCGCGGGTATAACCAAACAAAGCGTCAATATTATGGTCCCCAAATGAACGGTTATAGGAAATCAGGCTATTGATTACCCAGCTGTTTCCCTGATTATTTATCCTGTACCCATTTGCTCTGGACAAAAACTGTGCAGGATTCGCAATGTCTCCAGGAAGCAAAGTGTTCACTTCACCAAATTCGTGGTGGAAAAAGCCTGTATTCGAAACCGATTTTGTCCCTGTAGCTTCAAATCTATAGTTCAAACCTTTGATAAAAGGTATTTTCGCATTGATAAACCCGGTACCTCTTATCGTATTTTGCTTGTTCAAATCGTCATCATAGACTCCAGGTTGAGTAACATTAGTAGGGCTACCCCAGAAAGGACTGTACATTGACGTATTTCCTGTGGGGTAACGCTGGTAGATATCGCTGCCATCTACATACCTGTAACTGTATGGGGATATATAAGTAGCCATGTATAAGCTTGGCGAATTGCCTGTAAAATCACGTGACGAATAATATCCGTTTGCACCAAACGATAACCAGTCTGTAATATTATTCTCTACTTTTAGGGTGAGGTTTGGCTTCTTAAACTTATCGTTGTACAACACCCCTTTTTGGTTCAGGTAACCCGCTGAGAAATAATAATTGGTGTTATCTGTTTTTCCGGAGACACTTAATTGGTAATTCTGGATAGGCGCAAATTGTGTAACTTCATCCAGCCAATTTAAGGTATGCCCCTCATTATACGCCTTATACTCTAGATTCGACAACACTTTCGTCATATCTGTAATGTCCTGACCCCTGATAGACATATTGTCTTTTCTCCACTGAATAAACTCATCACCGGCTTTCATTTTAGGAACCCTTGTCCAGTTTTGTACGCCATAATAGGTGCTGAAGTTGATCTGAGGTTTTTCTGTTCTGCCACGCTTGGTAGTAATTACAAGTACCCCATTTGCAGAACGTGAACCATAAATGGAAGCAGCACTACCATCTTTCAGGATATCATAAGAAGCAATATCGTTCATATTGATCTCATTAAGGTTTCCATCAAAGATCACCCCGTCTAAAATGATTAATGGATTTCCTCCCCCACTGATAGAATTCTGCCCCCTGATTGCAATGTTAGGGGTAGCACCTGCAGCATTTGAAGGGCCAACATTGATACCAGATGTACCTTGTAATGCTTCTAACGCATTTACAAACGGGACACTGGCTTTAGGACCATCTTCTAATCTGACGGTAGTAATTGAGCCGGTGACATCTTTACGCTTTTGCGTACCGTAGCCGATTACAACTACATCATTTAACTGATTGGCCGCAGGGACAAGGGTAATGTTAATTTTTGTGCGGTTATTTACCTTTACTTCCTGGCTAATATATCCCAGGTAACTAACAGTAAGCGTCGCGTTACTCTCTGTAGTTAAAGAATAACCTCCGTTTACATCGGTAACGGCACCACCACCTGCCGAACTTTTGATGGTTGCCCCAATAATGGTCTCGCCTTTTTCATCCATCACCTTACCTGTGATGGTTATGGGGGCCAACATTTTCTTTGCTGCTACAGCTTTACCGGAGGCGGCCAGTAAGACTATAAAAACAGAAGCAAGCAACAATTTTGTAACCCTCAGACTTAAAAAGTTACAATTTAGTAGTTTGAGTTTTGTCATACTTCATGAATTTAGGTTGGTTAAAAGTTTCTATTTGGTTATATTTTGCAATCGATTGCCTTCTGATTACTTTATTTTCAAAAAAACAATCACAATATAAAGTGTGCGAACACACAATCACATCATATTGCTTACACAAACATAATAAAATATTAATGTGTGCGAACACAATTTTGAAATTATTTTTTATTACCGGTTTTTTGTTGCTATGTTTGGCTACAGTGTTTTTTGATTTTCACATCATAGCATGTGGTTAAGCTTTAAAAAGAATCTGTACGCTAAACTGTTAAAACAGCAAAAATTGCAACAACCAAAATAAACCACCCGATTTGTTTTAATAAATCAACAATTATGAAAAAACTGCTATTCTCTTCCCTGATGTTAATTGGCCCGCTTGTTTACGGACAGAACAAAGACAAACTGCTACATGCCATTGACATTGACGCCATACGGGAAACCAAATTAACCGGGTATATCGGATTGGCTCCTACAGTGATGTCTAAACCAGCAGCAAGCACACAGGTGACTGCCTTTTTAAAAAAATTTCCGGGGAAAAAGTATTTTACCTTTCCTGAAAGCAGGGAAAATTCAATCCGCCTGCTGGATAGTCTGCCTGAAAAATGGACAAACCATTCGGCGGCCGATCTGGTTTCATTTAAAGGCGTAGCACAACCAGGAGAATATTATGTATTTCAGGTTGGGGTTTATGGAGCTGGGCAGCCTTTAAAAAATATACAGGTTCGCTTTTCAGCTCTAAACAATGACAAGGGGCAGTCTATAAAAGAAGTAACCTGTTTCAATTCGGGGGGCATTTCTTTTAAAGGAGAGAAATTTTCAAAATCGCTGCATCTTGATCCGCACAATGTATTGCCTTTATGGTTTGGGGTAGATGTACCTGAAAATTACAAAGGTCTATATAAAGGTACAGTGGAGATTAAGCCCGAAGGTCTGCCGGCTACCTTAATTCACATAAGTATAGATGTAAAGGGAAATATTATTGCCAATCATGGCTACAATGACGAGACCAAATTGTCCCGTCTGGCCTGGCTGAATACAAAAGTTGCAATGGACGATGGCCTGACCAATGGCTTTAAACAGGTAGACCGGGCTCAAAAGAACATTTCTATATTGGGCCGTACCATTAAATTATCTGATCAGGGCCTGCCACTTGATATTCAAACTTTTTTTGATAAAAACAATGAACTGATCTTACCGAAAGGCGAACCCATTATTGCGGCGCCTATCCGGTTTATTATTGAAAAAGATGGACGGGAACTTCCGCTTGCCGCAGGAATATTGAAATTTGAAGATCATTTTCCGGGGTCAACACATTGGGAAACTAAATTAACGAACGGGGACATCAGCGTTACCATTAAAGGCCGTGCAGATTATGATGGATTTATTGGTTATAGTGCGGTAGTGACGGCTTCAAAGGATATCTCTATAGATGATATCCGTTTGCAGGTACCTATGCGTCCGGAAAAAGCGACCTATATGATGGGACTGGACAAAGAAGGTGGTTTTAGTCCGAAAGACTGGCGCTGGAAATGGGATGTGCTGGAAAAACATCAGGATGAGGTATGGATGGGTGCGGTGAATGGTGGACTGAAGCTAAAACTTAAAGGGAAAAACTATCAGCGACAGCTGGTTAACCTCTATTATCCATTTGGGCCATTGCATGAGCCTGAATCCTGGGGCAATGGTCATAAAGGTGGGGTAGATATTTATGAACAGGAAAAAACAGTAATGATTAAGGCCTATTCTGGTGAGCGCACCTTGAAAAAGGGAGAAACCTATCAGTTTGATGCAGAATTTCTGGTTACACCTTTCAAACTGATCAATAAGGACATACAGTTTAACGATCGCTATTACCATTCGGACATTGATACAACCAGCAATACAATCAGACTTGCACAGGAACATGGGGCCAATATCATCAACATCCACCACAAGAAAGATATCTACCCTTTCCTGGACTATCCAATGGCCAATGACAATGTTCCCGACCTGAAAGCATTTATCGATAGCAGCCATACTAAAGGTATAAAAACAAAACTTTATTATACTACACGGGAGATTAGCGTAAATGCGCCTGAAATATGGGCTATGCGGGCATTGGGTGATGAAATCATTTACCCGGGTCCAGGAATGGCTACCAGAACTTTGGTAAACCCGAATGGCGTACATCCATGGCTGGGTCAGAATTTAAAGAAGGATTTTATACCGGGCTGGGTGGCTACTTTTACTTCGGGTAAATATAAAGGCCGCCAGGACCTTTCGATCCTGACCAGGCCCGATTCTCGCTTAAATAATTTTTTTCTGGGCGGACTGGAATGGATGTGCAAGGAGCTGAACATTGATGGCATTTACATGGATGACCTGGCGCTTGACAGGGAAACCATGCAAAGGACCCGTAAAATCCTGGAGCGCGACCGTCCAGGTGCGAAAATTGACATGCATACCTGGAACCATTACAACAAATATGCAAAATGGGCTTCTTCGCTAAACCTGTATATGGATATGCTTCCTTATATTGATCATTTATGGGTTGGTGAAGCCAGGGATTACGACCGTTCTTCTGATTACTGGCTGATAGAAGTAAGTGGTGTTCCCTTCGGACTTTCTTCACAAATGCTGAACAAAGGTGGAAATCCATGGAGGGGTATGGTATTTGGTATTACAAACCGTTTGGGTTGGTTTAAAGCCAAAACACCAGAATATATCTGGAAATTCTGGGATGACTACCATATTGAAAAGAAACAGATGATCGGATTCTGGAATGATGAAATTCCGGTTAAAACGGATAATAAAAAAACTGAGGCCACTATTTATAAAGGAAAGGATGAAGTAATTGTGGCTTTGGCCAACTGGACTGCAGAACCGCAGAAATGCAAACTGAAAATAGACTGGAAAGCCCTGGGCTTGTCCCCTGACCAGGTAACAGCAGAAATACCGGAAATAAAAGAGTTCCAGGACGGACGGTCAATCAATGTCGAAAAAGAAATCAACCTTGAAGGCGAAAAAGGCTTTCTTATTGTAATCAAAAGGAAACAATAATTAAGATAAAGCGGATTGTTATGAAGATTACGACTTTAATGAAAAGATCGGCAAGTTTATTGCTGTTAGGTCTGACCCTTTGGGTCCCGGTAAATGCGCAGCAAGCCCTTAAAATATATGTGGCCCCAAATGGGAAAGTAAACGCTGCAGGTACGCTTAAAAACCCTGTATCAACAATTTCAACAGCCTTAGCCAGGGCCAATGCCGCAGCTAAGAAGAGCAAAAAACCTGTAGAGATTATTTTACGTGCCGGAGTTTATCCGCAGACAAATACCCTGGAAATTGTACAGGGGAAAACCTGGAATTCATTGGTGCCCCTGACTATAAAGGCTTACAACAATGAAAAGGTAATTGTTCATGGTGGGAAGATCATTGCCCCAAACCTGATCAAACCCGTTTCGGATGCCGGATATCGGAAGCGCTTTCTACCGGAATTCAGGAACAGGATAAGGCAGGTAAACCTTAAGGAAGCCGGTATTAAAAATACCGGTAAGTTAAGGATGACCGGCTTTACAAGACCTTTTGCACCTGCATGGCTGGAAATTTTTACAAATGACGAACCGGGCAGAATTGCACGCTGGCCAAATAAAGGGACTGTCCCTATCCACTCTGTACTGGATACGGGTTCCATTCCAAGATGGGGCGACTCTACAAACCGGGGTGGTACCTTTACCTATAAGGACATTAACCGCCCTTCAAGGTGGAAAGAACCTGAGAAAGCCTGGATAGCCGGCTTTTTCATGTGGGGCTATGCAGATGACGCGGTGCCTTTAAGGGGCATAGATACAGTAAAACAGACCATTACTACACTTAAGCCCCATGCCTATGGTTTCGGAAATGGAAAACCATGGCGGGCATGGCATGCATATAATATACCTGAAGAGATTGATGTTCCGGGAGAATACTATGTGGACACCGAGACCAAAATGCTTTACTTTTTACCGCCCGATAATTTAAAAAAACTGGAAATCTCAGAACTGGAAAGTCCACTATTTTCCATAGATGATGTACAGAATGTGAAGATACAAAACCTGGATTTTACCTGCAGCCGGGGCATCGGTATTACGATGGAAAGAACAGAGCGCGTGCTGATTGATGGCTGTAAGTTTACCAATCTTGGCATTGTAGCAGTTTTTATGGGTAAAGGTGTAGAGGCAGAATCAGACAGCTTAAGTGTATTTGCCGTTAAGCCCGCCTCCAGATCTATTGGGAGCCTGGTACAATATGTTTATGACCATACGGTTTTTGACCGGGAAGCCGGAAAAAACAATGGAATTGTCAACTGCGAAGTTTACAATACCGGATCAGGTGGCTTTTTGATCAGCGGCGGGAACAGGTTAACTCTTGAACGCGGCAATAATTATGTTAAAAACTGTAGCATTCACGATTTCAACCGCATTGAACGTTCGTATCGCCCTGGTATATGGATCACAGGGGTAGGTAACAGCATTTCCAACTGCGACATTTACAATGCACCTTCATCTGGTGTGATGCTGCATGGCAATAATCATCTGGTTGAGTATAATAATTTTCATCACCTGGTGATGGACTCGGATGATATGGGCGCCCTGTATTTTGGCAGGAACCCTTCTGAAATGGGGCAGATTGTAAGGTACAACTATTTTCATCATATAGGTGGTGATCATAAGACTATGGCGGTTTACCACGATGACGGAGCCTGTGGAATGGAAGTTTATGACAATGTATTTTATAAAGCAGGAACTGTTGCAGGCTTTATTGGTGGCGGCAGGGACAATCCTTACCACAACAACATTTTTATTGAAACAAAATATGCTGGGCATATTGATGACCGGCTAAAGCACTGGGCAAGGGCCATGCTGGTAAAAGATGGTACTTTTCAAAAACGACTGGAAGCTGTAAATTACAAGAACCCACCTTACTCGACCCAGTATCCAACATTACCAAAATACTTTGAAGATAATCCGGAGATTCCAAAAAGAGATACTTTTTATAACAACCTGTTGGTAAAAATGCCAAAAAGAGTTGAAGGCCGGGAAGAAATGCTGCCGTTTATGAAAAGCAATTACGAAACCAATGAAGATCCTGGTTTTGAAAACTATGCCAAAGAAAACTTTAAATTGCGTAAGGATGCCATCATATGGCAAAAAATACCTGGTTTCAGAAATATCCCATTTGAAAAAATTGGCTATCAAAAAGTAAAATGATACTAAAAGTAGCATACCTGCCGGAAATCAACACCAATACAGGGCTCTTTGGGCTGTCTGATCTACTTGACCAAGTGGAACGACAGCCCATAGGCTGCTCACCCTGGAAAGAATATGCCTGCGCAGACGTACAAGCCGGTTTCGCCATTGTTCAGGGGAAAGACTGCATCGCGCTGAAATATTATGTCAGGGAAGCCTTTAGTAATCCTGTATATTTTAACGCCAACGACCCGGTATACAGAGACAGTTGTGTAGAGTTTTTTATTGGTTTTAATACCGATGCAGGATATTACAACTTTGAGTTCAACAACGCCGGAACCTGTTTATTGGGTTTTGGAACAGGCAGGGAAAGAAAGTACCTGCCAAAATCGCTTATCGATCAGATCAGCTACTGCCGCTCATTTAAAAGCAAGGGAATGGAATCGCTGATAGAATGGGAGCTGACGCTGGTTATTCCTTTTGAGGTATTCTGTTTTCATACCATTCGTAAACTTGAAGGACCATCATGCAGGGGCAATTTTTTTAAATGCGGTGATGATCTTCCAGAGCCGCATTACCTGGCCTGGAACAATATTACAACGGATAGTCCCAACTTTCATTTACCGGAATATTTTGGTTTAATTGATTTTGTATAATTGGATTTTGTAGTTTTTTTTATAACCTTGCCAAAAAAAGCAGATGTTTCAAGAAGAGAGCTATAATAAACATGGGAACTGGTACAACACCCTATTCCCAACTGAAGAATCTAAAAAAGCTTATTTTCAAAAATTCAAAGAAGCAGATCAGAATACCATCAACAACTGGCTTCAAAGTATACAATTCTCCTGTCTCGACCCGTTGATCAGTGTAAAGGGACAGGCTTGGTTAACCGTTGGTGATGCTTACGGTTTAGATGCCAATTACATCATTTCAAATGGCAATGACAATACCGCCCACGCCAGTGATCTGAAAAGTGATTTCCTCAAAGTTTCTGAACAGGAAGGGTTTATCAATAGTTTTTCGGCTGAAAATGCCGAGAAGCTGTCTTTTGAAGACAACAGCTTTGATTATGTATTGTGCAAAGAAACCTACCATCATTTTCCAAGGCCATATATGGCGGTATATGAAATGCTGAGGGTAGCCAGAAAGGGCATCATGATGATTGAACCCCAGGATCCGGTAATTAAAATGCCAATGTTCCTGTTCATCACCAATATTCTGGCAGCAATAAATGATAAACTGGTACAGAAAGTCTGGAAAAACCGGTTTTCTTATGAACCTGTAGGAAATTTTGTATACAAGGTTTCTGAACGCGAGTTTGAAAAACTAGCGGCAGGACTGAATTTACGTATGGTGGCTTTTAAAAGGATCAATTCCAATTTCTATTATAAAGGTGCAGAAACAACCATGGCCAATCCGGGAAATCTGAAGTTTTTAAAACTAAGGATGAAAAAATATATATTCGACCTGCTGGTGAAGTTAAAATTATGCAGCAGTCAGGTGCTTACAAGTTTAATTTTTAAAGAAACACCAGATGAACAGGAGCAGCAAAAGTTAAAGCGGGCCGGTTATCACCTGGTGCACATTCCGCTCAACCCTTACCTGTAAACAGCGCTTTTTTAAAATCTGTTGTAAAGCATCGAATCATCGATGTAATAGTTCAGATTTTCTTTGGTAACAATATCCAGCGGCAGAAACTTGATGGCCGAAATTTCCTTTTTAAACACCAAATGATCAACCAACTGGTTAATACCCCAATACCCCTGTCCTAATGGATTTTGATTGATTAAAAAGCTGATAGACCCTTTATTGAGGTAATGGAGGTTTTGAGGAATAAGATCGTAGCCTATTATTTTGATGTGGTTGATAAATTTTTGTTCAAAATACTTTGCGATTTCAAAGGCTTTGGAGGTTGTCACAAAACAAAACTGCAACTGGGGATTACCTTCAAATATGGAATCGAGCTGTTCTACAAACAAAGCGTAATTGCGTAAGTTCAACTCTGCTTTAATGATCTCATATTGATGGTTCAAATTATTCTGAATGAAGTAATTCCTTAAACCCTGCTCTTTCTTGGTAAGGTGGGCTGAATTACTGATCTCTTCATCGATATGGGCAATTAAAACGGATGGTGGCTGGGGTTGTCCGTAATGGATCAGCTTACCTGCAACCTGGCCGCTCTGATAGGAATCTTGTCCGATATAACTCAGGGGATCAAATTCTGCAATTTGGGTATTAAACAGAACGAAAGGGATTTCCTGTTTTTTCCATGCTTCGAAAAACGGAAGTACTTCCCTGTAAAACATTGGAGCAAGTAAAATCCCATCCGGATTGGCACGGCTAACTTCTTCAGCTTTTTTCACAAATGAATGGGGATCATAAGGATTGAACATAAACAATGTCACCTTAACACCGTATTGTCGTGCTTCTTTCGCGGCCTTTTGGATCCCGGCCCTTGGATCGAGCCAATACGCATCGTAGCGGGGATCACCAATAAGCGCGGCAAAATGATATTCTTTTTTGGTTCCAAGGGCGCGGGCCATGAAATTTGGCTCATAGTTCATTTCTTCAATGATCTTAAGAATCCGCTCCTTTACCTTTTCAGAAACATTCCCCCGGTCGTGCAATACCCTGTCGACAGTACCTGCAGATACTTTTGCTTTAACGGCAATATCCTTAATACGGATGTTCTTCATTTTCTATTTATATTTTCTGTTATATTAAAGCGTTATTCTTTCCTTCTGCAAGCCAGAAGATAATCAAAAATATTGGCGGCGGCGGCTAAAAAAATTTAACAAATGTATTTATTTAGTTTGTAAGATAAACATAAATACAAGTCTATCCGGTTAATCCTCTTTTCAAGGGCATATCACCAAAACCGTAAGTTTTTTTATCCACATATACATTTAATATTAAATGTATGCGTATTGCAAATAAAATACATTTTATTGGTTATTTCAACAAATAATCATGTGTGTGCGCACACATTTTTTTAATTCACGGCTTGCTTCTTAATTTATTCTTAACTAAGTTTGATCATAGAAATATTGTTGGGCTCATATACTTATCCCTGCTCAACCTGTGACATCAAATGGAAGACACCAAGATTAAAGAAAAAGCGATCATCAGAAAGGAACTTATTGTACTTAAAACGTATCCCTATTCGGATCCGAGTCCCATTCCTGAGTTTGGACGCCTGTATCCTTATAACCGTTTTGATGGATACACCAATAAAAGCATAGAACAGACCTGGGAAATGATTGTTATGGAAAACAATCACATCAAAATCTGGATCAATCCAGCTGTAGGGGGAAAAATATGGGGTGCCATAGAAAAATCGACAACAAGGGAATTTATATATTTTAACCATGCAGCAAAATTCAGAGATGTAGCCATGAGAGGTCCCTGGACTTCCGGTGGCATGGAAATCAATATGGGCATCATCGGGCATACTCCCTCCTGTTCGGCTCCGGTTGACTACAAAACAATTGAGAATGAAGATGGCAGTGTAAGCTGCTTTATCGGGGCCACGGACTGGCCCTCCCGTACAGAATGGCGTGTAGAAATAAAACTGGGTAAAGATGCTGCACATTTTAGCACTAAAAGTTGGTGGCACAACAATAGTTGTATGTCCCAGTCCTACTATCAATGGAACAATGTGGGTATTAAAACCTCCGGAAACCTGGAATACATCTACCCGGGGCAGCATCGTTTAGGACACGATGGAGTACCACAGAGCTGGCCTGAGGATGACGAAAAAAGAAAAATTTCTTTCTACGACCAGAATAATTATGGTGAATATAAATCCTATCATGTTTTTGGCGCCTATACCGATTTTTGGGGGTGTTACTGGCATAATGATCAGTTTGGCATGGGACATTCTGCTCCTTATGACGAAAAACCAGGAAAAAAGATATGGATTTGGGGACTTTCGCGTTATGGTATGATCTGGGAAGATCTTTTAACAGACGAGGATGGCCAGTACACAGAGGTTCAAAGTGGTCGTTTATTTAATCAAAGTATTGCTGCCAGCTCTAAAACCCCGTTTAAACACAGGTCATTTTTACCCTATACTTACGATACCTGGGAAGAACATTGGTTTCCGGTTAAAAACACTGGAGGATTAACCTATGGCAATCAACAACTTTCATTTTATATAACTGTACAAGAAGGAAACCAATTGATTAATATCTGTGCCAATGAAAGCCTGGATGATCATTTTAAAGTTTTTCACCACACTAAGGAAATCCTTTCAACACAGCTTAGAATGAAAGCAATGCAGAACTGCAGCTTCGGACTTCCATACCCTGTAAAAGCAGCCGAATTACTGGTAACGTTAAATGATTCGATAATATACAATGGCCCTGAACAGCATACAGTATTAAAAAGACCCACAAAACTGAGTAAGGACTACAATTTCGATTCGGTACAAGCGCATTGCATTCAGGCAAAGGAATGGGAAAGACAACGTTTTTTTGACCGAGCAATAACGCATTATCAGATTTGCCTGGACCTGGACCCCTTTTATACAGAAGCGCTTAGCGGCCTGGCAGGTCTTTATTTTAAACAACTTAAATTTACTGAAGCACTGAACCTTTTAAGTATTGTATTATCTGTTGATACGTATGACCCGGAGGCCAATTATTTATATGGACTGGTAAATGAAAGGTTACGAAATACAGCAGACGCAAAGGATGGTTTTTCTATTGCCAGTCAATCTGTCGAGTATAGGGTTGCATCATTTATAGCTCTGGCAAAAATGTTACTGCGTGAAGGTCAGATTGAAAAGGCATATGCTTATGTAAAAAAAGCAAGATTGTATAGCCCGGACAATCTCCAATCTTTATATTTAAGCATCATTATAAACAATCTTAAAGGAAATAAAAAACAGTCGATGCTACTGATCAAACAGCTTTTACATACAGACCCCATTAATTACCTGGCAAAATTTGAATTGAACAAAGCAGAAGGCATCCCGCTGGACAAAATTACCGTAAGTGAACTTCCTTATGAAACTTATACAGAACTGGCTGCCTTCTATTACAATGTAAACCTGTATAGTGAAGCGCTTAAACTATTGGAAGCAGCCCCTGATTACGCAATGGTTTATCTTTGGAAAGCTTATCTATATTCGCTTTCCGATTCGAAAACTACTGTTGCCAGTGCACTGGAAAAGGCAGTGGCAATGAGGCCTGATTTTGTTTTTCCGCATCGTGAAGAGGACATTACAGTATTGAACTGGGCAATTAGCCAGCACAATGCCTGGCAGTTTAAATATTATCTTGCACTTGCCCATATCCAGAACCTGCGCAGAGAAGAAGCATTGAGTCTTTTAAACAGCTGTCAGCAGCTGCCCGACTTCTATCCTTTTTATATTGTACGGGCAAACTTAAAAGAGGAATTGCAGGAGGACGGCTGCCTTTCTGACCTAAAAAAAGCCTTTCAGCTTGCACCCGATGAATGGAGGACAGTTCTAAACCTTTCCAATTACTACGCTGCACATGAGGACTGGGTGCAGGCACTCAACATCACCAGTAAAGGATATAAAATGTATCCCGACAATTATTATTTAGGGCTGAAACTTGCAAAATGCTTTATGCATACGCATAAATTTGAACAAGGGATTGCCCTGATGACCAATATGACCGTATTGCCAAATGAGGGGGCCTCTGAAGGCAGGAACAGCTGGCGGGAAACTCACCTGCTCTGTGCGTTTAACGCGCTTGAAGATAAGAACCAGGAAAAAGCGACACATCATATCAATATGGCTAGGACATGGCCTGAAAACATGGGCATTGGCAAACCTCATCATGTTGATGAGCGCCTCGAAGACTACATGCAGCTTATCTGTATAGATCATGAAAATAAAGAAGAACGAAAGGCACTAACGGATAAAATAACAAGTTACAGAATGCACCATAAACTCAGTCCTTATGGTATACTTGACTTCATCAGCATTTTTCTTATGCAGGAAATGGGTGATGTAAAAGGTGCAGAAAGAATCCTGGACAACTGGTTAAAACAAGATCCTGATGCTTTACCGCTAAAATGGAGCATCGCATTTTTAAAAGGCAACCAACAGGAATTGGCTGAACTTTCTCAACAGAAGGTTCCGGTTAAAGAGGTTCTGCCTTATGAAGTGCCATTTGAAGACCGGTCCTTTCCTTTCGTAAAAAAATTACACAGTATTGGATTATTTAACAAGCATACACATTTAGCTACAATGAATTAACAGATCAATCGGATTTAAAAATCAGCAAAATGAACACGAACCAACTTAAAGACCTTTCCGTATACCACCAGCTGGTATCAGACTTTTTCAAATGGCCAACACACAAGGAAGAATGGGAGAAATATAAACTCAGTGATGAGCAAATCAGTTTTTTCAAAGCGAATGGTTATGTAAGTGGCATCAAATTTTTAGAAGAATGGCAGGTAGATCAGCTGAATGAAGACCTGTTGCGCATTTCAGATCCAAACCTGCCTGACCACACTTTATTTCATCAGTTTTTCTCCAATGCTTCAACAGATCCCAACTCTGTATTGTTCCATGCTTTAGGAGCCTGGCGCATTACGCCGGCTTTTCATGACATTTTATGGAACCCGGCCTTTGTTATGGCGGCCAGCCAGCTGCTGGGCAACAAAGCCGTCCGCTTTTGGCATGACCAGCTTTTTTGCAAACCTGCCAAACATGGCGGCGTGGTAGCCTGGCATCAGGATTATTCGTACTGGACACGGACAGTTCCTTTGCAACATTTAACCTGCTGGGTAGCGCTTGACGATGCAACAACTGAAAATGGCTGCATGTATTATGTGCCCGGAAGCCATAACTGGGGCCTCTTGGAGAAACCGGAACTAGCAGGAGAAATGGAAGGTTTGATGGAGTTTCTGACAGACGAACAAAAAGCAGCTTTCAAACCAGTTCCAATTGAGCTTAAAAAGGGCTATGGAACCTTTCACCACCCATTGCTGATCCATGGATCTTACGAAAACAGATCTGAAAGATCAAGAAGGGCCTTTGTTTTAAATATGTTTGCAGATGGCACCATTTCTGATACCGACAAAGAACTGATGCCAGGAACTCCAGCCATACCTAAAGGAGAAAAAATAAGCGGACAATATTTCCCTATATTGATAGATCCTGAAAAGGAAATGGCCATATAAAATATGGAGAAGTTATTTTTTTGTACCTACTGGGGTAATGAGCACCTGGATTGGGCAGACTTTTTAAGAAAGGTTAAGGATGCCGGGTACGATGGTGTAGAAGCCAGCTTGCCTTCCAACCCTACGATACAAAAAAAAATGGCGCAGCTTGCAGCAGCTATGAATTTGAAGCTGATCGGTGTACACTGGGATACCTGTACACCAGATTTTAATCAGCACAAAAAAGAAATGCAAAGTCGGTTAATTAACCTGACAAAGGCAGAACCCATGTTCATTACCTCACATACTGGAAAAGATCATTTCAGTTTTGAACAAAATCTGGAATTGTTATCCCAGGCGGAACAAATAAGCATTTCAAGTGGAATTAAGATCCTGCACGAGACACATCGTGGAAAATTTAGTTTTACCGCACATGGTACCAAAGCTTTTTTAGAAGAACTGCCCTGGTTAAACCTTACACTCGATATTTCTCATTGGTTTACTGTTGCAGAAAGTTTTTTACAAGACCAGGCAGCAGCAGTTGACCTGGCCTTGTCCAGAACCCGGCACATCCATGCTCGTGTCGGCTTTACGCAGGGCCCCCAGGTAAATAACCCCCGCAATCCGGAATGGCAGGAAGCCCTTCAGCATCATTTACAAATCTGGGATAAAGCAATTTGCCTGCAGCAAGAAAAAGCGGCTCCATATTTCACTTTTACATCAGAGTTTGGCCCATTCCCGTATATGTCGTCCAGTCCCGGCCATATACCTGCTTCTGAACACCAATGGAACCTCAACAAATACATTAAAGATTTACTTAAAACCAGATATTATGCCGAATGAAACCCTAACCATACAGACTCCGGCTAAAAAGGCCCTGACCATGCAAATCATAACTATTGGTGCTTTCTTTTTTATTTTCGGTTTCATAACCTGGGTTAACGGAACACTGATCCCTTACCTGAGAATAGCCTGTGAACTGGAAGAATGGCAGGCTTACCTGGTTACTTTTGCCTTCTATATTTCCTATACCGTGATGGCCATTCCGTCCAGCAAAATTCTGGAACGGACAGGTATGGTTAAAGGGATGCGTGTTGGTTTGATAATTATGGCTATTGGTTGTGCATTGTTTATACCTGCGGCCTTAATGCGTTATTACCCTTTATTTTTATTGGGCTTGTTTGTAGTGGGCACAGGTACAACCTTATTGCAAACGGCGGTGAATCCTTATATTACACTGCTTGGCCCTCCTGAAAAGGCTGCACAACGCATCAGCATGATGGGTATATGCAATAAATTTGCCGGTGTAATTGCCCCGCTTATTTTAGGCGCTATTATTCTTAAAAATTCTGATGGCCTGATTGCCGAACTTCAGCAGATGGCAGATGCAGACCGTAAATTACGTTTGGATAGCCTTGCACATGCAGTAATATTACCTTATATAGCACTGACGCTCATCCTTTTAGCCATAGCCTATCTCATTAAATTTGCGCATTTACCTGAAATTGAAGCCTCATTACCAGCACGTCCGGATAAGGGGACAATTGATTTAAAACAGGCGGCTAAACTGCGGCTAAACTTTATATTGGGCTTTATTGCAACATTTTCGACCGTTGGCCTGGAAGTGATAGCCGGAGATACCATTGGTAATTATGGCATTTATCATGGCCTTTCCTTAAACATTGCAAAGAACCTTACTGCCTATACCTTAGCAAGTACCATGATTGGCTATCTTTTTGGCGCTTATGCCATTCCCAAATATATATCACAGGAAAAGGCTTTTACCTATTCTGCATGGCTGGGCATACTCATTTCACTTCTGGCGATCTTTGTCCCCGGTACAGGTTCCATCGTATTTATCGCTTTACTAGGCCTTTCTAATGCATTATTATGGCCTGCAATATGGCCCCAGGCCCTAAAAGGGTTAAAAGGGAAGATGCTAAACAGAGGCTCTGCTATTTTGATTATGGGCGTTGCCGGTGGGGCCATCATGCCATTAGTATATGGCGTTTTAGCTAAGTATACCAATAATCAATATGCCTACATCATTCTAATTCCCTGCTATCTTTTTAATCTATACTACAGCCTGAGGGGCAGACGTTCAATGCCGAATGAAATTTAACAGAATGCTATTTCGATAAGGATACTGAAATGTTGTTGAGCAATTGCTTTGCTGCATTTAAATCACTATTCCAACCTTCATATCGGGAATGGCTTTTCAATTTCGCAATGGCATCATTCAATTTCGCTAAAGTAGCCAGGTCATTCTTATGTTCCAGCATTTTCTTTACCACAAGCACTTTCTCATAGTCCTGGATACCTTCCAGCATACGCTCGTATCTGATAGAACTTCTGGCTTGCGGATAAGTAATATAGGTGTCTCCTGCAGGCCATGTTCTGAATCGGGAGTCTACCAAAGGATTTTCCACCCAGGAATTATAAGCCCAGCGCAGCACGCCATTATAACCTGTAGCCAGGGTATACCAGCCTAAATAAGCAGACTCAGCGGGCTCAGAAAAAGTAAATTGATTGGGAAAACTATTTCCACAATAGATATAAAAGGTAGTGTTCAATCCCTTGCTTCTGCGCTCTGCAATATCTTTGTCATCTATAGGGTGTTGAACCGCGGTACTCACATCATCACTGTTGGTATAACGCTTATAGGTCTTTTGATTATCAGCATAGGCAACGCCAAGTTTTGGGGCTACCTTTTCTATCAGTGCAAAAGCCATTCCCATCTCATCCTTATTTCTTTCATCCAGGGCAATGTTTGTCATTTCAAGCCAGCCTTTTTGCTGCAGATGTTTTGCAAAATCTTTCAGGAACGGTTCCCACATTTCGGTAAACGCCGTAGTACCAGGCTTGGCCACTATGTTTACAAACTTGTTTGTGATGGCATCTTTATAATGGATTTCATTATTCCAGGGAACAATAGAATAACAGTTGATCATCTTCTTTACTCCAAGGCCCATCATAAAAGATACCCACTTATCAAAAATCCGGTAGTCGTACGACCAGCTTCCGTCCTTTCCCTTTGTCCAGATGATCATATCTTCATAAGGATCATAAGTCTGAATATTCCAGGGGTCTTTGTTCAATGTAGCCGTAATTACTTTCTGACCGGCGTTTGCCAGGAGCTGCATTTGTGGTCTCATGGCTTCGAAATGCGCCTCACTCCATACAGGTAATTTATTTACACGGGCAACTGCTGAGGGGTGTTGCCATTGGTCGAGGTGAAAGCTCCACGAAGATGGTTGCGGTAACAGCTGATTGATAACATCCAGGGATAAGTTCAGTTCCTGCTGCTTTCCCTGTTTGGTAGTTATTTGTACCTTCGCCGAATAGGAGCCTTGCTCTGCTTTTCTGGGGATTTCTATGGTGATCCACACGGGTCTTACTTTTTTCTTTTCCAGATTGAAGGACGAAAGGTCATCCAGCATATCTGCAGATAATGAACTGGAAAAATCTGCTGCGTTCCGTTTTCCGCAAGCCCATCCGGATCCATATTCGTCTGTCAGCACATATCGCTCGAACCGGGCATAACCGATTGATTTGAGCTTACTCCCACTTTCAGAAATAAAATCAGATAAGGTTATTTTCGCTCCGGGAATGGAATCTGTAGTCCAGAGCAGCACCTGGGCTGACAAACGCTCTCCTTTCCAACCTGTTAAATGAACTGACCGCTCTATGTTAATATTAGGCACTTCAGATTTAGCATAACGTTTATCAATAGATACAAAAGAACTATGTAAACCCGGTTTTACCTCTAGCCAGTTTTTGTTGTCCGTTTTTACTGGATCGTTTGCCTCTGTAAATATTTGTCCTTTGTCCCAATGCGTTTGCTGACAAAATCCGGCGCCGGAAATTCCGGTTAATGCACTAAAAAGAATTAATTGATAAAGCTTGCTGGTCACTTTCATAAAATTGTAATATAGTTTTGGTTCGGTTAAACAGGTTCCCCAAGTTAGAAAACATTTCGTTTTATTGCAATTATATTTCGTTTTATTTCGTATAACAGTTTCGTTTGGTTGCGAAAAATAGTGTAATAAACCAGTAACCCGGTATAGCTAGATAACCTAAAGGAAAAATTGAATATTTCGGGGGACCCGGAAAATGAAAAAGCCTTCAAATCTTACGATTGAAGGCTTTTCGATGTTTTAATTTAAAACTTGCGGACCGGACGGGACTTGAACACCCTCCTTAAATAACCTATAAATCAGCGTGTTACAGAGCTTATAAAATTGACTCTCTGAATTACTCACTGATATTTTAATTTAAAAGAACTTCGTTTGCTATTGATCAAATATACGGAAATGATTTAAAAGATCATGCGTATTAATTGATGGGTATTATACAATCGCCATCATTTATACGCTTGACGTGACATCCTCTATTCCTATTATTCCTCATTAACTTTGGCACGGATATAACAAGTAGCCGTTTTCACGTTTGATTAGTCCTTTATTGCTCCCTCAATTTGCCTGCTTTTTTAACTTTGGCGCCTATTAAAGCGTTTTTGGCGCCATTTGCTCCCTCAGTTGCTCCCTCAACTGCTCCCTCAATTACATGCAATTATTGTTCGCCATTAACTCTTAGCTGAAAGTGTTGTCAGAAATAGGGTGTAATCTTGAAATTGAATTGATTTTACTACCGTCCCTTTTTAAATCGCCAGTGATTGAATGTCCATGCCCTGCGAATTAAAAGCCCAGAGAATCGATAATTTTCTTTACATCTTCTTTTGATATAGATGCTTCTTCCGATTTGTCAAAAATAGTGATCAGGTATATTTCAGTTGAAGTTTTGTGCTGCTCGACTAGATAGGTAATTACCCTAAAACCTCCGCTTTTCCCTTTGCCTTTGGACTCATCAGCGACACGGATCTTGTAGATATTTGCACCATAGCTATCACCCGATCTTGGATTCTTTAGCAGATCATCCTCTAACGAGGCTAAGCTATCTTTCAGGCTCTTGTATTTTTTTAGTAAGCGCTTTGCTTTTTTAAAAAAATATGGGGTAAGATGAACTTTATTTTCCACTCAACAAATCTGACATTGAAAATGGCTTAATTTTGCCTTGACGTATGAGTTTAACGTCATTTAAACCCTCTTTAATCTCGTTAAGTAAAGCTTCTTTTTTTCCTGCTTTGGATTTATTAGATACGACTTCCCCTCCCAGTTCTTTAACGAACTCAGCTATTCGAGATTTGGCACTTGCCGGAACTTTGATAGTCAGTACAGTCATACTGCAAATTTAATAATTATTTTCCTATAAATACCAATCTGGGATTTCAAAAATATTTAGCCCTTGATTTACCGTTAGTATCCGTTAGACAAACATTCCGGGAAACGGCATTCCGGTAGCAGTTCTTTAAACTGCCTATTGAGATCCTCCATTAGCATTCCTTAATAACAGGCGATTTATGACGTCTCATGCCACCTTAAGCATAATCCAGGATTATGCTGCTTATCACCCGCCAATACCGAACACAGCGCAGTCTCACATTTCGCGGCTTTTGACCCTGAGAAGCCGCAATTATTTTTTCGGGGCCTTAATAGTGTCTTTTCAAAGACTGAATAGAGCTAATCTCATCCGTCACCCAATAGACTATTCTATGCTCCTGGTTAATACGTCTTGACCATTTTCCAGTTGATTCGAGTTTTAAAGCTTCAGGGTTACCAATACCCGCGAAACTACTTTCAAGGATGGATTCTAAGAGTTGGTTATCTTTTTTTGACTGGCTTTATTGCCAGATTTCTTCCAAAACTTCAAATCGTTTTGTGCTTGCTTGGTGTATGCTATTTCCATAAATCAGCAATGGGGATTTTTTTAGTATCACCAGCTTCAATTTCTTGATCCGCTTTTTTTATTTTAGACACAAACTTAGGATCATACGGACTCTTTTCGGTCGTTTTAATCGTGACCGTTACCCCAAGTTCCTTAAGCAATTGCTTAACTAAAGCTACCTTTTCATCAGGTATTTGTATAGTTGCAGTTGTCATGGCCTTTAATTTATATACAAAAATATAAAATAAACTGGCCAATGGATATGGATTTTTATTACCAATTCTTGTTTGGCGTACCGGCTGTCACAACCACCTACATAGTTTATACGTCCGGCAGTCAGTCGTTTGCAAAATAAACTCACTTTTATTACGGCGGATATAGTCGTTAGTTGTCGAACCCTATAAATTTAAACAAATCAGTCCATTTTAACCGCGTAAGCACCCAAGAGCTCGGAACCGGATATCAGGTCAAGGACGGGCAGGAAGAATGGGGCAAAAGCGGCGCTGCCCGCTTGTATATCCTTGAACGGATATTCCGGTGAGGGCTACCTTCGCTGATTCGGTGAAAATGGTATACCCTCATTTTTTTATTTCCCTACATGGATATTCCTTGATTTTTGTCCCTCCCTTTATTCAAACTTTCCGATTGCTGCCGCTGCTTTTCGATAAGATTTTCTTTCACGATTTGCGGCAGGTAAGACTTCGAAAGGGGGTGGAGGTTTGCCATAATTGTTCCTTGCAAAGGATATTTCGCAATAAATTCTTTGACCACAGCACCTTTCTCGCTGGCAACTGCAAACGGATCAAGCGCATTCTTATTTGGGATCTCCAAGAGTTTAACATTTTTGGGTATAACTGTAATGTCCTTGTCGGGGTGAAAAATGCGATGTTTTTTGATGTGGTAATAGCAATGATACTTATCCTTCGACTCAGAGAACACTAACTCCTTGAAATTAATGACATTACCAGGATTCTTGGTTTCCCGTAGTTCATTGCGGCCCAGATCAACAGTGAAGCTGGTACCAGCAATATCAATGATGGGCAATCGTCCACTCACCCGCTTTTCCAATAAGTCAGTTTGCTGCTGCTGATAAATAATGCTACCGGTAAGTTCCTGCATCTCTTTTTGTGAAGGATACTCGGCAGCCATTTCCTTTTTAAATTCGCTAATCTCGTGGGCAGGGGCATTTCTGGCTTGTTTCATGGCGATGACCTTATCCAGGTTTTGCAGAAAGTACAGACGTAGATCAGCCGACCATTTACGATCTACTTCTTGCTGGAAAATCTGTACTGCATTTTTGGGGTTTGTGGAAAGTAAACTCACCCCTTCAATGAAGGATTGCGGGTCGTTCTGTAAAGTACGGCCGTAGATTTGCAGTTTATTGTATAGACCCTCATTCTGCACCAGGTACAGCGTTGGCGCGATCAAATTGTAGCGGTTATCATGCGCCTCCTTGCCCACTAACCTGCCTGAGTTTTCGGTTAATTTCATATGCTCATACCTGAAATGAGTACCTAGCAGGCTAAGCTTTGGATGAACGGCCATCAATTTAATCTCGACCCTGTAGCCTTTATCTTGTAATTCCGATATGGTTTTATTCATCAGATTTCCAGAGGAAAATGTGGTTTCCAGAATAAAATTCATGCGGTTGGCTTCGCAGTAAGCCCGTAAGCCATTGTTCCACGCCTGGGCATATTCGGAGGTAAGTTCCGGGTAATACGATTCGTGTTTTGCCTTGATCTTTTCTGCCTCGGGATGGTAGTCCCTGAAAATATCTGCGTTACAGCTAACGACATTCTGCCCTAGTTCTTTTCGGGCAATTCGCTCCAGCTCTGATTTACCTGCTCCGGGCTGTCCACCCAAAATGATGACCACTGGACGCTCTGAAGGCGACTTGCCAGCGGCAAAAATAGTAATGATATCCTGCTGTATCTCCTTGAAGTCTTTATCCGGCAGGCGGTAAAGGCTTTTTAATGACTTGGAAAAATCGGCAAACGTTCCTTCACTTAAAACTGAAGTTTTTTTTTCTGGGCCAAAAGAATCGGGCTGTATTTATCAATAATGGCCTTCATTTTTTCTGGGCTGGAAAAGTTTTCCGTGTTGTTATACTGTTCCAGTGCCTCTTTTCCCAAAGCGGAAAGTTCGGCAACCCTGCTTTCATCGGGAATGGCTTTATCGAGTTCTTTTCGTTCTTCTCTTGAAGCCAGGGCGATCAGTCCGGATAGGATTGAGTTCGCGCTTTCTGTACTGGTATACCAGTCAAAAGTATCGGGTTCTTTAATAGTCGCTGTGGGTGCCAGCGGTAAATGTAACTGTTCAGCAATCTTAAGGTAATCATCATAGCCGATGATCACCTTTACTGGCATTCCGCTTTCATCATTTACAAACTGCGTTTCCATGTCTTTAAGCATAATGTTTCTCAAATTTACTAAAAAATAAGGTGAATTGATCCTGTTTTAACTCATCAGCTGGGATATCCCGGCTGATGAGTTGATAGCTAATATTTTTTCTCTGCCTCAGCATAGGCCTTTTTCAATTTCTTTTGCATCGCTGCATTTCCGCTTTCATACGCCTCTATCCATGCCGCTGCGGCAATATCCCTGCTCCTGCTGTGCTGTTTAGCCTCGTAACCCTCGGCCCATTTTCTTCCCACGGGGATCAGGCCCATCGCTACGATAAAACCAAAGGTCCAGGGTATAATATGTCCGGCAACGATGCGGTAAAACTTCTCCGGGTTGTTTTCCGGAAAAAACAGAAACCTGAACTGCCTGACAATTGGCATGGGCTTCTTTTCCAGGACCTGGACGAAGTTGGACATACCTGCATGCAGTTCACGATGCACCGGCGTGAGATCCGGTACAGGTGCTTTGATCTCAATTTTTTTATATTTTTCTTCAAAGCTGGCAATCAGCTTCCTGTTGTCATCGCTTAAGGTAGCAATAACCTGATCACGCTCTCCCAGCACAATTTCCAGGTTCTGGATGACCTTTTGATTTTTTTCCTGTTGTTCGAGTACATCTTTCAGTACTTCGGTCAATGTCGTTTCGTCTAAACTCATAAGCATTTGTTTTAAAATGAAATTCCTTGCGATCTATCTCGCTTTATTGTTTTTTGTTGCAGCAATTCCTGCTGAAGTTTCAGTTCTTTTTGCTCCTGCCGGATGCGCATCTGCTCCTGCTGAACCAGTTTCTTCTGAATATCAGCCAGGCTAAAACCAACCTGGCTTCCCTTAAACCGGACCATATCCCGATCGGTAAAGGCAATCCCTCTGCCCAGCTCCACTTCATACCCTTGTTTTTCCATGCGCTTGCACACCTGCTTTACGCTGGTAGACTTGCTAACCGCCCATTCCAGGGTTTCTTTGAGCAATTCTTTTCTCGTGTCCACTCGTTTGCCCAGAGCGATGCGCTGCTCCTTGGCCAGAAAGCGGTTTGGGCTAAGTACCTTTTGCAGTCCATATACCTTTTCCATTTCCCGGCAAAATTCGGCCATGCGCTTATAACTGTTGCTGTCGCTGGCCGTCTTGCCGTCATAGCCAATGCGATTAGCCACAATGTGCAGGTGTTCATGCTCGGTATCTGCATGGGTAATGACCACATACTGGTTCTGTTCAAAGCCGAATTTCTCCGCCAAGCTCGCGCCGATATCTGCCTTCTGCTGTTTATTCAGTAGATCACTGTCAGCATGGGCAAAGCTTAAGGAAGCATGAAAGACCGGCTTACTGACCTTTGGATTGAGCTTACTCACCTCGATCAGTTGTTTAACTACCTGTTTCTTGTTCCCAAAACACAGGTTATAATGGATCACCTCGGCTTGTTTGCGCTCCATTTCTTCCAATTGCAGCTCCTCGCTTTCCTGCAACCTGCCTTCATGCAGATAACTCAGGCAACCGCGAAAACTTTTTCCCGTTGTAATTTTCCCGATCATTTCAAATAGGTCTTTACTTCCTCCACTAATCCCTGCAAGGAGCGGACCTCCTTGTTTAGTAGCGCCCGGTCCAGTGCATTCAGCTCTTCATTCCCATTCCGCTTTTTTGCAATCTGGTTAAGGTTAGCGGCCGTATGGTTCAGCGTTCCGGTCAGTTGTAACACCTCCTTTGGTAAAGTCTTTATCTTGATTTTTACCGTACCGTTTAGCCCCAGCTCACGCAGGTAAACCGAGACAGTGGTCTTCAGCTTCTTAGCTGCGGCCTGTATCAACTTTTTCTCAATGATGTTGCACATCACCGTCAGGGCAACATCCCGCTTAATCGCCGCCCTCGGGCGGCCTCCTTTACTAGTCTTTCTTTTCTCTTTTTCCATTGTCATAGGCAGATCTTAATTGTTCATCACCAGATGAATGATTGAGATCATCCGGTCTTTTTGGCGGTAGCCCCCCATGAATCCGAAAGCGTAGCTCGGATGAATGGGGCCAGCGTTTCGGCCATGCCGAAACATAGCTGGCTCCGCTAAATCGAATAGGCAAACGGGCTAACTTTGCTCCGCGTCAGCAGGTGCCAAAGTTTCCCGGTCTGCCGGGTGCAGGGGCTTCGGCTCCCGAGGCCAGAACAGGCTGCTAAGCCTGGGATGGTAGCGGGGAGTGCCGAAGTACCCCTCAACGTTCGCTATCTCCTATAGGCAAACGGGCTAACTTTGCACCGCGTTAGCAGGTGCCAAAGTTTCCCGGTCTGCCGGGTGCAGGGGCTTCGGCTCCCGAGGCCAGAACAGGCTGCTAAGCCTGGGATGGTAGCGGGGAGTGCC
>NZ_JACHCW010000024.1:0-17727 GCF_014200825.1 Pedobacter sp. AK017 | reverse complement strand
CCGAAGTACCCCTCAACGTTCGCTATCTCCTATAGGCAAACGGGCCAGCAAAGCACCGCCACAAGCAGGTGCAACAGCTGCCCGGTCTGCCGGATATGGTTCCTTGGGCTCCATCCACCAGACAAGGCTGCCAAGCCTGGGATGGTAGCTGGGTTTATAGCCGAAATAACCCTTCGCTTCCAGCTCCCGTAAACACTTGTGATAAGTAGCGATGGAGGCGACCTTGGAGAATGCCATCAGCTGCCGCCTGTTCACATTAAAAGGGCTGACGTATCCGCTTCGTTGCCAGCACACAAAAAGCGCTGTAAATAAACTGACATGGGTTGCCATCATTGCCGGGTCCAGGCTAATTCGCTTAACTCCCGCCGAATACTCCGCCAGCGGAGTAAGCAGGTCTGTTATTGGCGTCATCATTGAAAGCCTCCTTCCAGTAAAGCATGGATGTCCTCCAACTTGTAGTACATCATGGAGCCGATCTTGGTAAATCTCAGCGTACCATTGATGCGTAAGTTCTGCAAGGTGCCAGGTGAAATGCTGAGCAGTTTACGCACTTCCTGGCTCTTGAGCCATTTTTTGGATTCACCCTGAGCGGGCTTAAGCAAGAGCTTGATCTCGGTTAACAGGTCTTTCTTAAACGCGGAAAGATCCTCTTTGGTAATTACTTCAATTGCTGTCATAGGCATATTATTTTTAAGTGTTTAATTCTACCAGTGCAATTCACACTGATTTATTTTCAAAAAATCTCTATTAGAGATATATTTATTGGCCGCTATATAATCTAGTTTTTCTAAAATTGCAGCTGTGGACATCCATTGCTTCGGATGTTTTATGGGATGCCCTGACAAATACCTTAACTGTTCAATAGCTAGTAACAAAGTTGAGATTGATCGGATGAGTTGATTGACAAGTCTCATGCGATCCCTACACATACCGCGTATTCATCTCTTAGCCAAGCTATTTCAATGAGCCTCCTATTGTGATGTAAGCAGTCTACTGGTTTATCATTATTTCATGACATCTAAATTTCCTCCTTTCTAAATTTTTCTGCCACAAATGTGTAGACTCCGAGGAAAAAAAAATGACCATCCGTTCCCGAATGGTCATTTTTGAATGAAATGAAATCGCTAAAATAGGCAGCTAATCCATTAATTGACTGAAAGATGCATTATAGTAAACATCGCAATGAATCAGCTTCGTTTTGCCGTATTTTTAATTTGAAATAGTTTGAATTTCTCCTTAATAGCGGCATGCTTTACACCGGGATTGCGCTTATCGGCCGGAAAATAACGGGCGATAGAATTTAATTTAACCGCTTTGTCGCCCTCCTTAAAATGTTTACAGATCATTTTCATCCAGGCGGCCTGTGTTTGGGAAAACACCAATTCCTTACCGTCAGGGAGGGTAAGGTCCTGTAACTGCAACATCAGGTCCAAAAAAGTATCCAGGTAACCATCAGCAATCACCATATAATCCGAAGTCTCCAGTCGCCGTGCCTCTTTCAACTCATTGACCAGTTGCTTACACCTGGCTTCCAGTTCCGCATTTTCCATTTGCTGCCGGATAATGATGGATTCCTTTGTTTCACTATTGTTCCAACGGTCGATGCTTTCCAGGTATCCAATAGCAACATTCAATACCTCCCGCATCCCTAAAATGCCCGCATTCCCTTTTGCATAGGGAGATTTAAGCTTTAGCCGTGAGAGATCCTCCGTCAGCAGATCCCAAAGATATTTGTGAAATACCTGCTCCTCGGCTCCGGGCTGACTGGACTGGTAATATTTCAAATGGTACTGGTAAAAGTCAGGAAAGCGGGAACCGCCAATCTGGTAAATCTTCAGGTAGAGGAACCGGTTTAGCTGTTCACGGCGCCAATCCCACCAATTCCCGATGTCCAGTGTATCATTGGAAAAGTCGAATTTTCGCCGCGAACTAAAGAAAACAATACTCATAGGCTGAATGATATCTGCAAAAGTAACTAAATGGTTAATAAGAGCGTTAATAATTGATAACATAAGATTTATCACCTAATTTAATTTGGCATATTCACTTTTGTATCGATTGATTACGAAATTACAAAGAGGATTAAAATTTGGATGACCGAATAAATATTCACTGCATATGAGCCAGGAAATCTAGGCATATGAGAACGGGGAAAAACCTCGCTGAAAAAATTCGGGGAAGCGCAGCAAAGTAAATCTCGTAAGCAAAAAAAGCCAGCTACGTCGAAATGGAAAAAACTTACAACAAGAAAACCAACGGAAGCAGCCCTTTAGGTGTAAAGATGCTACCTAATAAAATTAAATTCTACCATTAGGTTCACCGTATTTTAATGAAAAGTTAACAGATGGCGCTGATTATCATTAGCTTTGTTAAGGGAAAATGGATTCTTCAGATAAATGGTAAAGTACAATTCACCGGAATGGACAGACTCGATGCTGCTGGATTTGATCCGGCTGGAGAATGATCGTGCCGCTTTTGCTGAACTGTATGACCGCAACTGGCATTTTCTTTACAATTCGATTTATAACATACTTCGACATCATGAAGACACGATGGATATTTGTCAAAGCCTGTTTCTTTGGATTTGGGAAAACCGTAACCAGATCGTCATCAAA
The DNA here is from genome assembly GCF_014200825.1 of Pedobacter sp. AK017. Taxonomy (NCBI): domain Bacteria; kingdom Pseudomonadati; phylum Bacteroidota; class Sphingobacteriia; order Sphingobacteriales; family Sphingobacteriaceae; genus Pedobacter; species Pedobacter sp. AK017. The sequence goes on along the minus strand of NZ_JACHCW010000024.1, from coordinate 15,112 downwards.
ACCAATTTTCGCGCGTACCTGTTCGTGGCGGCCAAATACAAGGTTGCCAATCTGATCCGGGGCGGAAAGGTTCGGGAAACCTTATTTGATGGCACTGCTTTTGAAAATATAACCGACGCCGCTTTTGATCCCCTGGAAGTTAAAGAACTCAAAAATCTGATTGACCAACTCATCAACGAGCTACCCGCCAAATGCCGCGAGATATTTCTGATGAGCCGCGAGGAGGAACTCACCCATAAGCAAATTGCCGCCAAATTGAAAATCTCGGAAAGAACGGTCGATGAACAGATTAGCCGTGCGCTGATCAAATTGCGTGTTCCACTGGGCAGACTCTCCAGTTTGATTCTCTTTCTGTAAATTTTATTTACTGATTTACAGTAACTTATGTTTTTATTGAACAAAATTCACAAAGCCTTGTAGGTGTACGTAGCCTTTTTTGTGCCATACACCAAATCCCGAAATACTATGGACAAGGAATTACTCAACAGATTGACCGAAAAAATAAATAAGGGCACTGCCTCAGCGGAAGAATTAGCGTTATTTAATGCCTATATGAACAGCCTTTCAAGGGCTGACGGCGATCAAGATTGGGCTGAGCAGCGGATGGGCGGGAGCGAAGCGGTCAGGAAAGAATTGTGGGAGCAGATACTTCCCATGCTGACCGAGACACGCCTGATGAAAACTTTCCCTTGGCGGCGCATTGCTGCTGCTGCCTCAGTGGTGTTATGCCTGTCAGTAGGTGGTTATTATCTGTTAAAAGACAAAACAGAAAATCCCGAGGTTATTGCGGCCAAACAGCAAGATTTCACGCCGGGTAGCAATAAAGCAATCCTAACCTTATCGAATGGTAAGCAAATTTTATTGGATGAAGCAGGTAAAGGGAAGCTTGCCGCAGAAGGTAATTCTGTGATCAATAAAATAGGGAACGGCCGGGTAGTTTATAACGATGACCGTAGCCTAAATGATAACGCAGCAAATGTCTTGAATACGATGGCAACACCGCGCGGCGGGCAATACCAGTTGACCCTTGCTGACGGTACGGATGTCTGGTTAAATGCGGCCTCTTCCATTACCTATCCGGCTACTTTTACAGGTAAGGATCGCGAGGTGGAGATTACCGGTGAGGTTTATTTCCAGGTGGCGCATAATGCGGACAAACCGTTCAGGGTAAAATCGAACGGACAAACGGTTGAGGTTCTGGGAACGCATTTCAATATCAATGCTTATGACAACGAGGCTGCTATCAAAACGACATTGGTAGAAGGCTCAGTTGCGGTAACCGCGAACAACCAAAAGAAATTCTTAAAGCCGGGACAACAGGCCATGCTGTCTTCCAATACACTTACAACCAAAAGTGTGGATATAAATGAGGAACTCGCCTGGAAACAGGGCTATTTTGACTTTACCGATGCGGATATAAAATCCATCATGCGCCAGCTTTCGCGCTGGTATGATGTAGATGTCGAGTTTGTGGGCCCTGTCACAACCGAAACCTTTACCGGCCGGATTTCCAGAGGCCGTAACATCAGTCAGGTCTTAAAAATTGTAGAAGGTTCAAAATATGTTCATTTAACTTTTGAGGAAAGGAGGATTATGGTCAGAATGTGACACGATTAGATACCATGATCCAAAAAATAAGGCCAGAAGTGCTTGTAACACAACCGGCCAGTACCTGGATTAATGGTCAATAAATTTCGCGAATAGATCAACAACTTAAACCAGACAAACAAACTTAGGCAATATTGCCCATTAAAGCAATATTGACGGTCTCTCATTTGGCCGCTAAGACTTTGTCACAAACAAAATGAAATGAATAAAAATTACCCAAAAACCGGATATGCTTTGCGGCACATCCATAAAATCCTGTTAATTATGAGGCTAACCACCGTCATATTGATTTTCAGCATCATGCAGGTCAGCGCAACCACATTCGCGCAGAAAATCTCTTTGTCTGAAAAGCAGACACCGTTATCCAAGGTATTTAAAAAAATAAGTCAGCAGAGTGGATATGACTTTCTGGTAGCTGCAAGCATGCTGAAAGGCACCAAACCTGTCACGATTGATATCCAGGGTGCTGAATTGGATGTAGTTTTAACGGCTATTTTTAAAGATCAGCCGATAAGTTATACGATCAATGATAAAGTAGTGACGGTAACACGTAAGGAAGAACCTTCTTTTTTTGAGCGAGTTTCGGCCCGATTTCAAGCGATTGATGTCAGGGGCCGCGTGGTAGATCCAGAAGGAAATGCACTTTCAGGTGCAACCGTAGCGGTGAAGGGTGGTGGAAAAAGCACTAGTACAAATTCCAATGGGGAATTTTATTTGGCCAGAATTAACGATGATGCCATGCTTATAATCTCTTTTATGGGATATATAACCAAAGAAGTTAAGGTAAAGGCGGAATTGGGTAATATTCAATTGGAATTGAGTCATTCTAAATTGGATGAAATTCAAATTATTGCTTATGGGCAAGTACAGAAGAAGTATAGCACTAGTAACATTCATGGAATAAAAGCATCGGACATCGCAAAACAACCGATAAACAACCCGTTATTAGCATTATCTGGAAGAGTGCCGGGACTATTTATTCAACAAACAGGTGGTGTATCTGGAGCTCCTGTAAACATCACTGTCCAGGGAAATAATAGCATGGCAAATAGTAACGATCCTTTTTTTGTCATCGATGGAATTCCATTTACTTCTAAAAATATTGCAACTGGATTACAAGGAACATCACAGCCGGGTACGACAGGAAGTACATTTAGCTATATAAACCCAGCAGATATTGAAAGTATAGAAATATTAAAGGATGCTGACGCTACTGCAATCTATGGCTCTAGAGCATCGAATGGAGCAATCTTAATAACTACAAAAAAGGGGAAAGCGGGCAAAACAGTTGTAGATGTAAATTCGCACGCTGGTTGGGGTAAAATAACTCGAAAGGTCAAAGTTATGAACACAGCCCAGTATCTAGAGACAAGAAATGAAGCATTTAAAAATGCTAATATTGTTCCATCGTCAGCCAACTATGACGTCAATGGAGTTTATGATTTAAATAAAAATACGGATTGGCAGGATGAATTGGTTGGCGGAACCGCTAAATTGACTAATATTCAAACGTCGATTTCTGGTGGCTCCGCGAACACACAGTTTCTTGCTGGAGGTGGATATATAAATGAAACAACTGTATATCCGGGTAAATTGGGTGATACAAAGGCAAGTTTTCATTTCAATGTCAACCATGTTTCTACAAACCAAAGATTTAAATTCAATTTCTCTGGAAGTTATTTACAAGACAATAATAAATTAGCAACTACCGATTTGATGAGCCCTGCTGTAAGTTTGGTTCCTAATGCTCCAGGTCTCTATAATTCTGATGGTTCGATTAACTGGGGACAATTACCAAACAATCCTACAACATACACCTTTACAGCGAATCCAATCGCTTTTCTATTCAAATCATACAATGCGAAAACCAATAATCTTATAGGAAGCAGTCTAATTGGCTATGAAATATTTCCTGGCCTAGAATTAAAATCAACACTAGGATACAACAAAATTAATACTGATGAGATTAGCATATTGCCCCTTAATAGTATAAGACCTGATCAACTTTCATTTATTGGTCGAGAAGGGAATTACGCTAATAAATTTATAGAGTCTTATATCGTAGAGCCGCAGTTGACATTTTCAAGAAAAGTATTTTATGGGCATGTTGAAGCACTATTAGGTGCCACATTCCAGAATAACGAGAGTTTTGTAGAGAACTTGAAGGGAAGGGGATATACGACTGATGAACAAATAAGTAGTCTCAGTGCTGCAACCACAATAACCGGTGGTTCAAGTAAAGCAAGGTATAAGTATACAGCAATTTTCGGCAGGTTAAATTACCGGCTTTACGACAAGTACATCCTAAATCTAACTGCAAGAAGAGATGGAAGTAGTCGATTCGGGTCTGAAAACTTATTTAACTATTTTTATTCTTTGGGTGCTGCCTGGTTATTCGGTAGTGAAAAACTAATAAAGGACAATTTACCATTTATAAACTTTGGTAAGTTGAGGGGAACATACGGTACTTCTGGAAATGACCAAATTGGTGACTATGGCTATCTTAATCTCTATGAACCCTATTCTTTTGATATCCCCTATCAAAATCAAATTGGACTGATTCCAAGTGGGCACGCCAATCCCTTTTTGCAATGGGAAGAGACAAAAAAGATTAATCTGGGATTGGATTTGCAATTTTTAGATAATAAATTCGGGTTTACAGCCAATTACTTTCAAAATCGTTCATCAAATCAGCTATTAAGAGACCCTACGCCTGTATATACTGGCTTTGCTAACTTTAGAAGAAATCTTCCCGCTACAGTTCAAAATACAGGGTGGGAATTCCTCTTTGATTTATCTCCGTTAAAAGTTTCTAAAGTAACTTGGAATACGTCGCTAAATTTAACTATCCCACGAAATAAATTGATAGCATATCCTAACCTGGCATCTAGTTCCAATGCAAACCGGTACGTGATAGGTGAGCCTTACAACATAATTAAGGTTTATCGATACATAGGAGTTAATGCCCAGACAGGGCTATATGAATTTATGGATGCTAAAGGCAATGCAACTTCAACACCTAGCAATCCTGTTGATAAAATAGCTCTTATCGACTTAAATCCAAGATTTTATGGAGGAGTCAATAACTCGTTTGGATTCAATGGGTTTAATTTGAGCTTTCTATTCCAGTTTACAAAGCAAAATGGAGTCAACAACAAGTTTGGAAATTATCCTGGGATTAATGCAATCAATCAACCGACTACAATTTTAACCCGTTGGAAGTCCCCGGGCGATATCACTGACATTCAAAAGCTTTCGTCTACTACCGCTCAAGTTTTCTCACCTCAGACCGCAGTAATGGCGAGTGATGCTGCTTATGGTGATGCATCCTATATTCGCTTAAAAAATGTCTCTTTGTCCTATAGCCTACCAAATAACATAATAAAGGCAGCGAAGATCTCCAGTCTAAGATTTTACTTACAAGGTCAAAATCTTTTGACAATAACAAAATTATTAACCGATCCCGAATCTCAGTTATTAAGTAGCCTTCCACCACTTCGTTTTTATACTGCCGGAATTCAATTAACTCTTTAATCTTAATATATCATGAAAGCGATTTCAATAACAAATTATAATACGAAAAGAATAAGACAAATAACGTTGGGTGGGATATTAGTTTTCTTCTTATTAGTCGGATGCAAAAAGTATCTCGAAATTGCCCCACCATCAAACAGCATAAATATGGGAAACGTCTATAATGAAAATTCAACTGCTTCAGCCGTTTTAACCTCGATATATGCGAGAATGAGTGGTACATTTTTAAGTGCAGGTCCAACCTCACTTTCCTTATTTCCTGAAATGTCAGCAGATAATTTAACATTGTATGCTACTGACTTGTCTTATACTCAATACTATCAGAATTCACTGGCACCAAATAATCCTATTAATTTTTGGTCACAATTCTATACCATCATCTATACAAGTAATGCGGCAATCGAGGGATTAAATGAAACTAAGAGGCTAAACGGAGTTGTAAAAACTCATCTACTTGGAGAAGCATATTTTATTCGTGCCTTTTGCTATTTTTATCTTGTTAATCTCTATGGGGATGTTCCGTTAGTTACTACAACGACCTTTAATACGAACATTCAACTGACAAGAACGCCAATTCAAGTCATTTACGGTCAGATACTGGATGATTTAATCGCTGCAAAGGCATTGCTGGATAATCGATATTTAGATGCTACTCTCCTTACTGAAACGCAAGATAGAGTACGTCCAAATCTTTCTGCTGTTAATGCGTTGATGGCAAGAGTCCAATTATATTTACGGAATTACACCGCAGCAGAAGCAGCTGCAAGTGACGTAATTAATCAAGGTACTATTTATTCTACTTCAATTGAGTTGACCCAGGTTTTTTTAAAAAACAGCAAAGAAACTGTTTGGGCATTACAGCCAGTGAAATTGAATCTAAATACAGATGAGGGTAATATGTTTTTTTTGCCTTCAGGCGGCCCGACCGGTAATAGCACTATAAATCCGGTTTACGCGTCCAAACAATTAATGGAAAGTTTTGAGATAGGGGACTTGAGAAAAAAAGTTTGGACTGGAAATGTGACAGTAATGCCATTAGGTAAAACCTATTCATTTCCAAGTAAATACAAAATAAAATCAGGTTCTGGTCCCGTTTCCGAGTATCCAATTGTATTACGACTTTCAGAACAATATTTAATTAGGGCGGAAGCGAGAATCATGTCTAATAATGTTGCTGCGGGCGTTGAAGACTTAAACGTACTTCGGATACGTGCTATCGATAACTCTCTTAATCCCACAGACCGGTTAAAATTACTATCAACATCGATGAGCAAAGATGATGCAATTAAAGCAGTAGCTCATGAGCGTCAAGTCGAACTATTTACAGAATGGGGACATAGATGGTTCGACCTCAAACGTACGGGAAAAATCGACGAAGTCATGACCGTCGTTTCACCTTTAAAAGGTGGGGAACCATGGGATTCTAATAAGGCATTGTATCCAATACCTTTTACTGAAATCAACTCTGCGCCACAACTTAAACAGAACCCCGGATATACAAATTAATTAAGAGACAGTTCTTTCCTCCATTTAAAAATTGGTGAATCGATATGCATCAGTGCAAAGTCAGTCACTGACTCGATGGAGGAAAGATTGTTGCCTTCAATTCAAAACATGAAAATGAAAAAAACTTCGAAGATCTATTTCAATCTATTAATCCTTTTAATAACAGTTAACTCAGCTTTTCCGTTGATGAGTTATTGCCAGACTCAGTCAGCCGGGGTGATATTCTTAGAAGCAAAAAACTGGAGTGAAATACTAGCGGTTGCAAAAAGTGAAAACAAACTAATTTTTGTTGATGTAATGGCCTCTTGGTGTTTGCCATGCAAAAAAATGGATCAAGATGTCTACAATTTGAGTAATGTGGGAGATTACATAAATAAAAGCTTTATCGCTGTAAAATTGCAAATTGACACATCGAACAAGGATTCAGACTACACTAGGTCATGGTACCACGAATCTGAACTCATTAGTAAAATTTATAATATACGTTCTTTGCCGACGCTTCTGTTCTTTAATTCAATGGGTGATTTGAAATACGTTGAAACTGGGTATAAGAACCAAGTTGATTTTTTAGAAGTGGCTAGGAATGCGTTAGATTCGAATTTCGATTTGTTAATCAAGCAATACAGAAATGGCTTAATTGAAGACCATGAGTTATTAAAAATTTCATTGCAGTCTAAAAAATTTAAACAAGATAGTTTGTCCTTTTGTTTGGCAAGAACATATAAAAATAGACTGTTGAGACACGGCAGTTTTGAGCAAAATCTTACTCCGGAACACGTTGATTTTTTTTGGACGTTCAGAACATTATTTGACATCAACGACGAAATTTTTAAATACTTTCTTTCACACAAATCAATTGCCGACCACCTTTTGCACTCAATTGGATTCTCAAAATCCTTTACTGATGACGTAATATCCAGATATTTGGAAAACTCTTTAATCAGAAAGACTAAGAACGAAGTAATTAAATTTCCAAAATGGGATTTACTGGAAAAAAAGCTATCTGATCAATTTGATAAAGAAACTGCACATAGAATAATTTTAGTGTCGAAAACTAAATATTATTATGAAAAAAAGGACTGGAATAATTACATCAAATTCAATATGGAAAGGATTGCATTTGAGGGAATAAGCGTATCAGGTATAGGCGCAATTTCAATCAATAACTTTATTTATGATATTGTCTTCAAGCATAGTTCTGACCGAGCAATTCTAGAAAAATGTATCGATTATATGGAATTCATATTAAAAGCTGATCCCGATAGTTACTCAAGAATAGACACTTATTCATGTGTTTTATATAAGGCCGGGCACAAACATAAAGCCATTGAGCAGGAAGAAAACGCAATTTTGATCGCTAAGAAGAAAGGAGATCAAAGGAGTGTAAAGGAGTTTCAGGATAAAATTGATAAAATGAAAAATAACGATCGGATCTGGGAATGAATCTAAAATTTCCCTAAAAGTATATTTTTAGTTTAAACCCGAAAATTACTATTGTAACAACAATCTATTTTATGAATAAATTTTTAAAAATATATTTAATTCTGCATTTATTGTGGATAGCTTGCTATAGCCAAAAGAAATCAATTGCCGTAGATACTTATAAAAGTTGGGCCAAAGTTAGCCGTCCAGGTATCAGTAATGATGGACTATATGCGTATTACAGGCTAGATAATCTACCGATTGGGAGCAGCTCCAATGTAGTCCTGTCAACTGATAAAAAATGGAGTGTACAATTTGGGTATTTTAATGAACCACAATTTAGCAAGGATAGCAGAAAGCTATACTGTATGTTACCGAACGACACTTTAATGATGGTTGACTTAAAAACGCATACGGTACATAAAACAAGCGACATTCGGTCCTTTAAGCTATTCATAAAGGACAATAAAGAGTGGATTGTAGCTTGTTTTAAATCTGCAAATCTAGTTAATTTTCAGAATTTAAGCTCTAACGAAAGTTTCAAATTTTCTAATGTACAGAGCTACCTCATATCAGAAAATGGTAAATACATACTGTTAAAATCTCACGGTTCTCAGGGAAATGACAGCCTGACTACAATAACTTTAGTTGAATTAAGTAGCAAAAATGAAAAAGTAATATACAAGGGTAACGCTAAAGTTGGACAAATGGTTTTTGATAAAGCCGGCAATCGAGTAGCCTTTACTGCTAATGAAGTTAATGGGAACACTATTTACTTTTATGACTCAAGTTTGCAAATTGCCAAAGCTTTTATTAGTGAGAATTTATTGATATCTAACTTTAAAACCAAGCTCCCAGGTGAAAATAGTTTAAAGTTTAGCATAGATGGAAGGAAATTATTTTTTATGACTGAGGAAGTTATGGAGAACACCCCAGAATCTGACCCTAATCTAATTATTTCAAGTTATAGAGATTCCTATCTTCGTAACTTTCAGTCCGCTGCTGGGCGGGTGCCAATTCATCATCAATCCGTCATAAATGTTACAAGCGGAACAATCATAGAATTAACGAATAAATATGACGAGTTAATTACTCAACCAACTCAAGCCCCTGACGACTATTTAGTGATCGAATCGACGACAACTGAGTCTCGTGCTGACTGCTTTATTACCTATCTACAGAAGAAATCTTATTTTATTTGTTCAACAGAGACTGGGGAGCGAATTCCAATTAAAATTGACAGCAAGGCAGCACTCCAGGGAATTAATATCTCGCCAACAGGTAAATATTTAATTTATTATGATCAGGAGAAGAGAAGTTACTTTTGCTATTCAATTGATTCAAGAAAAAGTTATCCTGTGCTTTCAAATAAGCATGAAAATTTGGTGAAAATTGATAAGTCTGAATACCCAAATTCATCTTTCTATTGCGTGGGAGTTGCTGGTTGGCTGCCTAACGATAAGAGTGTACTCATTAATGGTACCTATAACATTTGGCAGATTGATCCAGAAGGCAAAAGGTTGCCAATCAATTTAACAGGAAAAATATGTCAAAGGGACAGCATTGTCTATTATGTGCCGACTGATAGATATCTAATCGATATCCACAACACTGGCAGTATACTAATTTCGGCGTTTAATTTAAAAAATAAAGATTATGCTTTAATAAACTTCAAACTAAATCAACATTTTGATAAACAATCTTTGACTTTTAAGTCGATATATACTGGAGAATTAACCAAGATATACACCAACCTGTCTAATTCATATTTAGTCAAGGCTAAAGACACCCAAGCATTTTTAATTCGCCTGGAAACTGCAACTAATGAACCAAACTATTTTTTTACTAGAGATTTGAAAGATTTTTCACAACTAACAGCATTGAATCAATCAAGAAATTATAATTGGTTAAGAACTGAGTTACATAATTATGAGGACAGCCTAGGCACTAAACTTGAGGGAATTATGTATAAACCAGAAAACTTCGATTCACAAAAGAAATACCCAGTTGTATTAAATTATTATGAAGTAAAAAGCAACGAATTAAATCAATTTCCTTCGCCTGATTTTCTCCACGGAGATATCCCAATTGCATGGCTTGTAAGCAACGGATATATTGTGTTTAAAGTAAATATTGCAGGTTCCGCGAGAGATGCAGGGGAAGCGGCCTTAAGGTCAATAAATGCAGCGGCAGATTACCTTAATACTTTTAATTGGGTAAACAAAACGAAAATTGGCATTTCAGGTCACAGCTTTGGCGGTTATGAAACTAATTTTATTGTGACACATTCAAAAAGATTTAGTGTTGCAGTTTCTGCGGCTGGTATAAGCAATTTGATTGATTTTTACGGTGAAATGGGTGATCGCGCACCATTATTTGTTCAATATGATCAACTTAAAATGATACATAGTGTTGTGGAAAATCCAATTAAGTATATCGAAAAGTCACCTATTGTATTGGCTAATAAAGTAGCTACGCCATTATTATTAGTTCATAACTATCGTGATGATAGCGTAGATATTAAACAAAGCTTATTGTTTTTTGGTCAATTAAGACATTTGAAAAAGAAAGTTTGGATGTTGAATTATAGAAATGGAGACCACGGAGTACTTTCATCTTATCGCACCGATTATTATACTAAACTCTCACAATTCCTTGATCATTATTTAATGGGCAAGCCAATGCCCGATTGGATGAGAGAACATAACTAACATTAAGTCATAATATTTATCCAGGGTTATAGTCTAACCCCTCCTGAATACACTAAATGAAGATTTTTAATATAACCCTTTTTGTAGGTTGGCTAATCTATCCATCTGTTCCATTGATGGCGTATGAATATCATGTTACTATTAATGGTGATGACAAAGCACTGGGGAATTTAAGGCGACCTTTCAAAACCATTAACTATGCTGCCAGCGTTTCAAAGGCCGGTGATGTCATCACAGTACATGAAGGCGTGTACAGAGAGTTGGTGGCACCCGTTGTTGGTGGGACGTCAAATAATGAAAGAATTGTCTATCGCACTGCTCCTGGTGAAAATGTAGTAATTAAAGGCTCAGAAATTGTAAAAGATTGGCATCCTGTTGAACACAAAAATGGATTGTGGGAAGTCAGTTTGCATGACTTCTTTTTTGGGAATTACAATCCTTTCAAAGAGTTAATTTATGGTGACTGGTTCTTCCCAAAGAAACCACTCCATACCGGTGAGGTGTTTATTAATGGTAAAGCACTGCAAGAGCATGTTAGCTGGAGTTGCAAATCGGAAGATGGACAAACCATAATTATAGCGAATTTCGGGGTTATTAATCCTAACAAGGAACTTGTAGAAATCACGGTGCGTCCATCTTGTTTTTACCCTAGCAAAACTGGAGTGAATTATATCACAGTTCGGGGTTTTTACATGAGCCAGGCAGCAACTCAATGGGCCGCCCCCACAGCCGAGCAAGTAGGGCTAATTGGGACGAATTGGAGCAAGGGTTGGATCATCGAGGATAATATCATCTCGGATAGCAAGTGTGTCGGAATAACGCTAGGTAAAGACCGGAAATCAGGTAATAATGTGTGGTCAGTAGATATGAGCAAGGACGGAGCGGACCTTTATAATGAAATGATAGTCCGTGTGATTGATGCCGGATGGAATAAGAAAAACATTGGATCGCACATCGTTCGGCGAAACAAGATATTTAATTGCGGAGCGGCTGGAATTTGCGGAAGTTTTGGCGCGGCCTATAGCCAAATTTTGGATAATGTAGTGCATGATGTGTATTCGCGTAGGGATTTTTATGGGGCAGAGATGGCTGGGATGAAGTTTCATGGTGCTATAGATATGGTGATTAAAGGGAACTATGTATCTAATTCCTTCATTGGTCTTTGGCTGGATTGGATGGCACAAGGAACTAAAGTCTCAAATAACGTATTTGCAAATAATGATTATGCTGACTTCTTCGCTGAAGTAAATCACGGCCCATATGTGGTAGAAGAAAATCAATTTCTGTCGGTGTTTTCTCTTAAGGACTGGTCGGAAGGCGGAACATTTCGTAAGAATTATTTTGCCGGCTTGATTTCTCGCGCGCCACAGGATAGAGCAACCCCCATATTTAAATCCCACAGCACCAAAATTCTGGAAGTGAAGCCAATTTGTGGGGGTAATAATGTCTTTATAGCAAACACATTTGCTGATGGCATGGGTGTCCAGCCAAATAGGCCAAAGATGCATGCGATGGATCAGGAGGATCAGCTGATTGGTTATGGTCTATCAATATATCACAACGCTGCTTTGCCGGTCATGGCCAGACGAAACAAATTTTTAGGGAAAGCTCAATCTTTAAAAAAATGAATTCCAGTAGAACTAATTAAAACTATTCATAAATGAACATTAAACAATTTTTATCAGCTGTTGCGTTGTTAGGATTTTCCTTAACGGCTACGGCTCAAAATAATTACAAAATGCAAAATGTGCCTATCAAAACCAGATGGGCAAAAGATGTTTCTCCTGCAAATGCGTTGAAGGAGTATCCGAGGCCTCAAATGATGCGTAAAAACTGGACAAACCTTAACGGGCTTTGGGATTATGCAATTACAGTAAAGGATGCTGCTAAACCTGCGTCGTATTCAGGTCAGATCCTGGTACCTTATCCAATTGAGTCTGCGCTTTCTGGTGTTAAAAAGCCATTACAGCCAACAGAAAACTTGTGGTATAAGCGGTCATTTAATCGCCCGGCTACAAAAACTGGAGAACGTGTGATACTTAATTTTGGTGCAGTGGATTATGAAGGGACAGTATTTGTAAATGGCACTGAAGTAGGCAAACACACCGGTGGATATACTGCATTTGCTATTGATATTACCGAAGCCTTGAAGACAGGTGCCAACGAGCTAGTAGTTAAAGTCTTCGATCCAACAGATCAGGGAGTAGGACCCCATGGAAAGCAGGTGCTGAACCCAGCTAATATATACTATACACCGACTTCCGGTATGTGGCAAACGGTATGGATGGAGGTAGTTCCCGATGCGCACATCAAAGACTTTATGATTACCCCGGATATTGATAAGGGTATTTTGCGATTGAGTGGCACTTTTCCGGCTGGCTACACCATTGAAGCTACTGCATTGGATGGTGCAACTGTGATAAGTAAGGTTTCCGGTAAGGCTGGGACTGAACTGCAAATCCCTGTAAAAAATGCCAAATTGTGGACACCGGCAAAGCCTTTCCTTTATGATCTGAAGTTGAAGCTGAAACAAGGCGGCACGGTGGTCGATGAGATCAGCTCTTATTTTGGTATGCGCAAGATCGCTGTAGCCAAAGATGCGGCTGGAATTGACCGTATCTTTTTAAACAATAAGCCTTACTACAATTTAGGAACTTTAGACCAAGGCTTCTGGCCGGAGGGTTTGTATACCGCGCCTACTGATGAGGCGCTGGCATTTGACATCAAAGCGATCAAAGCCATGGGCTTCAATACCATCAGAAAACACATTAAGGTTGAGCCAGCTCGCTGGTATTACCATGCTGATAAAATTGGTATGCTGGTATGGCAGGATATGGTGAACCCCAATCAAAGGTTGCCGGAAGGAAGTAAGGCTGCCTTTGAAAAAGGCTCAACTGAGACATTGTCGCAACTCCACAATTACCCGTCCATCATTACCTGGGTATTGTTCAATGAGAAGTGGGGACAGTATGACCAGGAGCGCCTGACCAAATGGATCAAAACAACTGATCCTTCAAGGATTGTGAATGGCCATTCGGGTGAACTGCTGTATGTGAATGAAGTGCTTCGCTCACCATCCCCGAATGCTTATGTAGCTGCTGATATGACGGATGTGCACGCGTATCCTGATCCGATGAATTCGTTGCGTATGCCAGGTAAAGCGCAGATTTGTGGGGAATTTGGAGGTATAGGGGTATTTATTCCAAACCATCAATGGCTGACCGGTTCTGCCTGGGGTTACATCCAGGAGAAACCAGCAGCCTTGAAAGCCAAGTATACAATCATGAACCAGCACCTTCAACTCTTTCATAAAGACGGTCTGTCCGGATCGATCTACACCCAGCCGTTTGACGTCGAAGGTGAACAAAATGGATTGATGACCTATGACCGTGAAGTGGTAAAAATCCCATTTGCAGAATTGCGCAAAATTCATTCGGTTTTAAACCCTGATATGGGTACTATTCCAGATGTAACGGCACAGAACGCTGATCTTACAGAACCTGCGCAACTATATAGCGGGCTGTTCCAGCAGTACATTGACGGTAAGAAAGATGCGGCATTTTTAAAGCAACTGGCGATGATGGCCACACAGGCGGGTGATAAACCCGGAGCCGCTTTGATTGGTTCGGAATACATTGCCACGATGAAATCTCCGCTGAGCGAAGATGATGTCAACTCGGTAGCTCAATTTACCAAAAGCACGAAGGACGCAGGTTTTCAGCTGATGCTGAAGAACGAGTCGGACTTTAAAAAAGTGCTTGGCGACAGAAAATATACTACGACGATGATGAACCTAATTTTTAAAGGCGAAATGGAACCGTTGATGCAGAAAAAAGCAAGCTGGGACGAAATCGGGAAAGCGGTGGCAGGTTATGGTGCCGCAGGTGAAGAGATTCTCCTCCGTGCCAGAACGATTGATTATTACAATACCCAGACCTGGACGGAATATGTGCCCGTGGCTACGGAATACCTGGCCAAATACGGCACAAATCTAAGCGAGCAAGAAAGAACAATGTTTCAAACTGCCATAGATCAGCACAAATAAGTATGAAGAATAAAAAGATCAGAAAAGAAAAGCTGTTTGCGAGCGTAAGTTATCCAGATGGAAAAATGCTGAAAGTATACCAGGTAATTAGTGCAGATGAACTGAAGAAGCTAGCAAAAATGGTTGAACAGGATAAGTTTGCGTTTTCAAATATTGCCCAGGCCATTTCAGTGAATTAGTATATGTATAAAATATTCCACCTATGGATGGTTAGTTAAGTTGATTCTATATAACAAAAAATGGAACAGTTTGAAAAGTTAGGTAAATTTAGGTATAGCTTTCATCA
>NZ_JACHCW010000023.1:0-70537 GCF_014200825.1 Pedobacter sp. AK017 | reverse complement strand
CCAATTCAACCTGAGGGTATAACGGTTATATTTATTGCTAAAAAGTGGTGAAATGAGATTGCTAAAAATTGATGAAAATAAATTTGCTATTTACAGCGTAGGCCTTTGACGATTAAAATACTGGTGGGTTTATATTTTAATTTTTTCGGATAGCTTAAAGATATCGTAGGCTACTTTTTGGATCAGGTCTATCTGTTCAGAAATAATAACCTCATCCTGAGAGGTTTGTTTCAGGGTACTTATATTTGTCCGGATGAGCGGTACATTACTGGTTTGTTCCTTGTTGGACAGCAAATTTTCTGTAGCCAGATTTAAAAGGTATGTGGTATTTTGAACTATAGGTTTCAGGTCGTCAAAATTAGCGACTATAAAAGCATGTTCTTTTTTATACAGTGATAATGTTGCAATGTAGGAAGAGAAAAGATGGTTTAAGGCAGTAAATTGGTGCAGCTCTTTGATCATCAACTGTTTACTTTTAGGCTCTGAAAACATGCGTTGAAAAAGCGAGGCCAGATTGGCCGTTGCTACATACACTTCTTTACGGGCTACTTTGTAATTGGTGAGGTTATGTACTTCATCAATATACAACAGTACAACTTCTTCAAAATACTTTATGTTTGCTTTCAGTGTATCCAGCATGGCTTCTTTAAGCTTTTCATGTTCCCAGTTGGGAAACAATGAATAACTGGCCAGCAAGGCAATACCGGAACCGATCAGGGTATCATAGATTCTTTCTCTGGCAATGGACAGACTTCCCATGCCAAGGAAATCAAACAGGACCAGGATATAGGGAGTCATGAACAGTACGCTGACCACGTAATTTTTACGCTGGAAACTATAGGCCCCAATCATGCAGAAGAGCAGGATAACAAACAGCGTATTTTTATCCTGAACATATACAAGGATGCCCATTCCGATAAATGCGCCGACCACAGTACCGATGATCCGTTCATAATTGCGTTGTTTGGTTAAACTAAAACCAGGTTTTGAGATGACAAGGATGGTAAGCAGGATCCAGTAGCTATGGGAAAGGTTCAGCGTTTTGGCGACAATGAAGCCGATAAGCATGACAATGGCCACACGGAGGGAATGCCTGAATGTAGAAGAGTTGAATGTTATATTTTCATATAACAATTTTGGGTCGATGCTTTGCCTGGTCACGAATTTCTCTATTTCTATTTCCCTGGCTTTGAGATTTTTCTTTTCTTTTTTATTGAAATAACTATTGATGGTCTTTACACGGGACAGGATGTTCTCTATGTTAACTTCTATGTTTTTTAAGGCGATAATACCCAGTGTACTGTATTTTCCATCTGTATTTTTACGTTCGAGCCAGGTAATCTGGTTTTTTAACCTTTCTACGTCCCTGATCAGCGAAGTTGGCAGACTGGGCGTGCCCCCGGTTTTTAAAGCGAACGCAATATCATCCAGTTCATCTGCTATTTTTTTGATCACCGCTTCATAATGCCTTAAAATGCCGGAAGAATCGAATTGCTCATGCAATTGTTTATAGTTGTAATAGGTAGACATTACCTGTTCAAAAAGGTCGACCATGTCGACAAAAACCAATAGGAGAAAGCGGCCTTCAGGGGTAGAATCCCTTACAATTTCGCGGGTTTTAAACAAAACTTCCCTAACGGCATCCTGTTTTTCATGTACAAGGACCTGCAGCTGCAGGAGCTCGGCATAATTATCGTCATAATCAATATTTTTGTGATAAAACCTGGCTTTTGCCCTTAAAAAAAGACTGACTTCATGGATGGAATCACTCAATGTTTGCTGAACCAGCCGATAGGGGCGTATCCTGTAAAAAAAATAGCTCAGTCCGGTATACCAGATACTGCCCAGAAAAATAAGGCCCGACGAAAAAAGTACTTCCTGCCATGGACGGATATCGTCTATACTTAAAACCATGATCAGTAAGGCTGATGTACCAATTGAGGCGGCCCGGAGACCATATAGAAAGAACATCGAAAAGACAAAACTGAACAGCACAATGAGGATTGCGGTGAAATATATATTACTGTTGGTTAAACCTACAACGATAAAGATCAAGGTGATCAGCGCAGTGGTAATCAGCATTGCGTTTCTGCGGTGCACAATTGGGCCCGGCGAATCTACCACACTGGCGCATAATGCACCCAGTGAAACTGTCATGCCGTACTGGAGGAGACCGAATTGTGCAAATATCAATGAAGGACAGAGTACGCCAAGTGTAATGCGAAGACCATCAGCGAAATAAGTACTTAATAAAAAATCATGAATACTTCTGACGGGACGATTAAACATATTGCAAATTTATGTATTAAATACATCAATTATTTGACCATTTAAAGTAGTAAGATCGACATTTTTTGGATATATTTAATTTATATGACAAATATAAATTACAGCAGTAATGGGACAATATATTAGTCACATAATTAATATTAAGATAATTAATTATGTTAAAAGAAGACTTAATATTTTTAACCTCACTGTTAAAAATATATCGTAAACGATACGCATCAAAGATGCAGGAAGTCGATAATATCACCCAGATAATCAACAACATCGACCAAATAATAACAACAAAAGCATACATCGTATAATAACAAAAATAATGATCAGAGATGGCTAAAACATGGCTATTCGTATACGAATACGTAGACGCCGAAACGGGCGAATATATAACAAAACAACAAGTAGAAAACGAATATAACAAAAAACAATACAAAACAGAAGCAAAATACAATGGAAAATACAACATTAAAAAAGTCACCTACATATGTAGGAAGTGCGGGAAACAACTCGGACTATGGTGACATGTCAAAAAACGAAATAACCTTCGAAAGAAAAAAAGTAGAAGGAACACCATTCGTAAAAATATGGTCAAAACAACATGGATGGGCAGCAGGAATAGCAGAACATAGAATAACACAATGGTTTGAAACAGAAGAAAAACTGGACAAAAAACTAAAAGGAACAACAGCAGGTAAACTAGATTGGGACTTACTAACAGGGTTCGTAAGTATACTAATAGAAAAAACAGAAGACCTGAAAAAACAACAAGAAGAAATAGTTAAACGAAATAACGAACAAATATGAAAAGAGAACTAGGTGGCGGCCGCATAGGAAGCGGCAACAAAATGGAGGTAAACATAGAAGGTTACGGAAGAAGCACACATAACCTAAATACCACCGTAAAAACAACAATGGCCATAGGAACACTACTACCTATACACAACTCGCTAATACTAGCAGGAGACACAAGGGAAATAGACTTAGACGCAATGTTAATGACACACCCAACAGAAGGGCCATTATTCGACAGTGCAAAACTACAAGTAGACGTATTCAAAATAGACATACGACTATGGGTAGCAAAGCTACACATGAACCTTCTGGAGAAAGGATTAACAATGAGTGACATCAAATTACCACTCATAGAATTCAAAGCAAACGACATAGATTGGACAAAAGACCCAAATAACCAACAAACAAACCCAAGCAGCATATTCAGATACCTGGGCATTAACGGGCCGGGACAAGGTAACGGCACAACAACACCAATGAGATACTTTAACGCATTACAATGGTTAATGTATTGGGATATAGTAAAAAATTACTATGCAAACAAACAAGAAACAGACGGCGCAGTAATAAGCGCAAAACCAGTAATCACAACAGTAACAGAAATATTCATAAGAAACTACGGGGAAGATACAGAACTACCACCAAACGCAGGAAGCGAAGAAATACCTATAGAAAGAGCTACAAGTATGCTAATATACTACGTAGGCGAAGCACCAGACCCATTCGAAATAATAATATCATTAGAAGGGGAGGAAGCTATAGCAGGCGAAATGTTCTATTCAATAACAGTACAACCTGCAGCAATAATACTAACATACCCAAAAAGAGAATACACACACAACACAGCTAACTTCTGGAAATATATACCAGAAGACGCGCCAAGAATGCCAAAGATAGTAAACTTCCCATTAAAAAACCTAGACGATATAAAAATGGATGTGCTGGCAGCAATAAAAAGTACAGAACCATTCATAATAGACGAAACAAGCCCAGCACCATTCGGACTATCACTAGGACTAAACGGAAGCACATACAGAAAACTAAGCTCACAAGAAGGATTAGCAATAAAAACATACCAAAGCGACGTACTACAAAACTGGCTAAATACAGAATACATAGACGGAGTAAACGGAGTAAACGCAAGATCAGCAATACAAATAGACGGAGACGGAAAATTCACAATAGACAACCTACTAATCAAAGAAAAATTATACAACTATCTAAACAGAATCGCAGTAGCAGGAGCAACAGTAGACGACATGATGGAAGTTACATACGATGTAACAAACAGAACAAGATCAGAAATACCAACATTCGAAGGCGGAATGAGCAAAGAACTGATATTTGAACAAGTAATATCAAATTCAGCAAGCGAGGAACAACCATTAGGAACAATAGCTGGACGAGGCAAAACAGCAGGACACAAAGGCGGAAGAATAAGAATAACAAACGACGACACACAACATGCATACTACATGGTCATCGCAAGCCTAACACCAAGACTTACCTACACACAAGGTAACAAATGGGATACAAACTTAAAAACATACGATGACTTCCACAAACCAGCATTCGACCAAATAGGATTTCAAGCACTCCTAACAGACAATATGGCCTCATGGGATACAAAAGTATCAGGCGATGGAACACCAGTGTTTATGGAAGCGGGAAAACAACCAGCATGGACATGGTATCAAACAGAAATAGATAGAGCATTCGGAAACTTCGCAGAACAAAAAAGCGAAGGCTGGATGATATTCGACAGAAACTACGAAGCAAACGCTACAACAAAAAGAATAAAAGACCTGACAACATACATAGACCCAGCAAAATACAACGGAGTATTTGCCTACGAAGCCAGAGACGCACAAAACATATGGGCTCAATTCAGAATAGAAGACAAAGCAACAAGAAAAATGTCAGCAAATCAAATGCCAAAAATGTAAAATATGTATAGAAAAAAAATAAGGTCGACTACAAGTCTGACCGTAAACGAAAGCGTAGAAGGAGAATCAATAGAAACCAGAATCGAAAGATTAATGGCAAACGGAGATGAAAATCCAGAAACTAAAGAATTAATATTCACCAGAAAAGAAGATGGTGTAATAGGGGGCTTCGACATAAGACACGACTATTGGGACGAAGCCTATGAAAAAGCAAGCGAAATGGCAATCAAAGACAATGAAATGGATGCACAAAGATTAGAAAGGAGAAAACAAACTATACAAGAACAAAAAGAGATCAACAAAAAAATAAGAGAACAAGCAAAAAATGCTCTAAACGAAGGTAAAAATCAAGGCCAAGAAGGCCAAGATGGAGTATAGTGCGACCAAGCAAACACTGCTGATTAACAGCGAATTAACAAGCGGTACGCACATATACTATATTATCAAGTAAGGCGTACCGCTTTTTTTAGAAAAAAAAGCGGAAAGGAAAATAAAATGAAATCAACAATAAACACATACGATTACATCAAAGGAATCGACAACAACCAAGACCAACAAGAAGTAACAGAAATAATCGAACAAATAAAAGCAATAAAATTCCTACAACACATCGACGATGAACTAATAACAGCAACAGACAAATACATAATCAAAATAAAAAAAATAAACTAACATGGCATTCGGAATGGATCAAGTCGCCGGAGCGGCGAACGGAATAATTGGACAAGGGATGAACATGCTGTTCAGTGGCTGGCAAGACAAACGACAACTGAAACAGCAACAAAAACTAACAGACCAACAAATAGCTGCACAAAAAGACCTGGGAACATTCAACAGGGAACAAGCAATGAAAATGTGGAAAGACACAAACTACGCAGCGCAAGTAGCAGAAGCCAAAAAAGCAGGAATGAGTATCAGCGCACTATACGGAGGAACAGGAGCAAGCGGCGCAACAGCAGCAGGAGCAGGAGCAGGAAGCGTGACAGGAGGACAAGCAGGAGACCCAAATACAGGAGTGGGAATGGGAATACAAATGGCAAGCCAACTGGCACTACAAAAAGCGCAAAAAGAAAACATAGAAGCAGATACAGAAAACAAAAAAGCAGAAGCAGCAAACAAAGGTATAGATACAGAAATCAAAACAGCGACAAAAGAAGATTCAATAAAACAAATAGTAGAAAACGCAAACAAAACAATGTCAGAAGCAATAATAAAAGCTAACGACCAAACAATAAGTGATCTTACAATGAAAGATCAAATAAAACAAGTTACAGAAGAAACATTAAGTAAAATATTAGGAAACAAAGAAAAAAGCCAAGACATAAAACTAAAAGAAGCAGAAACAGCAATAAAAGAATTCGAGGCAAACATGGCAAAAAGTGGACTATCACCAAACACACCGTGGTGGGTGAAAGCACTAACAGAACTAGCAGACAAATACGGACTAAACTTCTTAAAATAAAATGTGCTACTTCCCAACACTAATACAGAACAAAAAATACACACCAAACAAAAAAAATGGCGGGATAATACCCGCCATATACGATAAAAGGGTACTAGCAGTACCCGTAGGGTGTGGGAACTGCATGGAATGCAGAAAAGCAAAGGCAAGAGAGTGGCAAGTAAGACTACTCGAAGATGTAAGACACAACAGAAACGGAAAATTCATAACACTAACATTCAGCAACGAAAGCATAAAAAAATTAGCAAAAGAAGTAACACAAAAAGAAACAAAAATAAAAGAAATAGCAAGACAATACGTAGACAAAAACGGAAAACTAAGAACAAGATACAAATACAGAACAATAACAGAAGAAATAATACTAAAAGGATACGAAACAGACAATGCAATAGCAACACTGGCAACAAGACGTTTCCTGGAAAGATGGAGGAAAGATCATAAAAAAAGCCTAAGACATTGGTTCATAACAGAACTAGGACACAAAGGTACAGAAAACGTACACATGCACGGTATAGTATGGACAGACGCAGAAGTAAAAGAAATAGAAAAAAAATGGGACTACGGATATATATGGATAGGAGAAAAACAAGGTAAAAAAATAAAAAACTACGTAACAGAAAAAACAGTAAACTACATAACGAAATACGTACAAAAAATGGATTTCGACCACAAAGAATACAAACCAAAAATACTAACAAGTGCAGGAATAGGAAGCGGATACATGGAAAGAATAGACTGCGAAAACAACAAGTACAACGGAGAAAAAACAAGAGAATACTACGTAACAAGAACAGGCCACAAAATGGCACTACCAATATACCTGAGAAATAAAATATACAGTGACGAAGAAAGAGAAAAACTATGGCTTAATAAATTAGACCAAGAAATAAGATACATAAACGGAGAAAAAATAGACATAAAAAACGGATACGAAGGATACTGGAAAACATTAGAACACTACAGAAGAAAAAACGCTACGCTAGGATACGGAACAGCAACAAAAGACTGGGATAGAAAAAAATACGAAGAAGACAGGAGAAACCTACTAACACAAAAAAGAATAACCGCAACAGAAAAAATAGAATACGAACCAGAATGGATAAGCAATGAAAGCTTAATATGGGGAAAACCAGACGATAGCTGGTTATACAATTAAATGCTCCGCAGGCCGGGGACTGCCCCCCGGTGGGCAGAGAGTGTTAATCAAAAATAACCATGAAGCTTTAAATACTTCAAAAGAAAAGCAAACGCAAACAACAACACTACAGCAAAAAAACAAGCAAGCCAATAACCAAGAACACCAAAAAATACTCTAACAAACCATTTCATAATAATAAAAATTAAATAAAAAATAAATGTAAAAAAAATTTGCAAATATACAAAAAATTCGTATATTAGATGTATGGAAAAAAACACAAAAATGGTAGAAAGCAGCAAGGCTGAAGAAACCAAAAGAAAAGCAAGCATAAGCTACACTATTAAATCACTAAGCGACAACGTAAAAAAACTCGATGAAGCAGAAATGTTAACAACTGAAGAAAGAGATAAAATAAACGAAATAAGAGACTTAGTACTAGCAAGATACATCAAAAAAACATTCAATTAACTAAAGAAAATGAAATTACACGAAGCACAAGTAGGAACAAAGTTCCAATTCATAGGACAACACAAACAAACTTACCAGGTAATACAAAACTACAGATTAGGAGTACAATACATAAACATAAAAGGTAAAACACTAAAAGATAGTGGATATAATGGAGCAAACTATTATAAAGAAATAATAAATGTCCTATAATTAATATTATGTTAAGTAATAAATTGCATAGTGCCCTATTGGATGTATTTTTACCCTGATTAGAAGAAAATATTAAAACTCTTCCAGCTTTCCCTTTAGTTCCTGAACTTTATCGAGGCGATTTTTTCTGGTATAGATCTCAATCAGTAACTGCACGGTCGCTTTATCATTCTGATTGATCTCGTGTGCCTGCAGCAGTGCAATCTCAGCTCTGTTGATATAAGAAATAAATTTCTGATTGCGTTCTGACTTTCCTGATCTGAGTGCTTCATTTGCCGAGTTGATATATACAATACCCAGCTGATATAAGGCATCAAAATAATTTTCATCTAATCCCAGGGCTTTATTATAAGCCAGCTCTGCAGTGCTGTTATTGGATTTATGCTGTTGTAAATATCCATACAGAAAATACAACAATTTATTATTGTTCTCTACTTTGAGTGTAGACTCAATCACCTGCATGGCTTCGGTATACTTTTCATTGTCGAGCAATAAATTGATATAATCATTGGTTAGAAAAACATTATAAGGATTTACTTTAATACCTTCTTCCAATGTACGGATGGCGAGTTCATGTTCAAATTTAGAGGTATAAATATTGGCCATGTTTTGAAAGACAACCGGATTTTTAATCCCGTTGTCCTTCGCTCTTTTGAAATATACCAGTGCTTTATCGTAAGACTGATTATTTTGGGCAGACAATGCCGTATTTATGGCCAGAGTTGTGTCTTTGGGCAATAAATCACTTACTTCTTTAAGTAAATCATAAGCAGCTGCAAAATCACCATTTGCATAAGCTGTATTTCCCTTTTTTTGTTTCCTTATGTTCACATTAAAGGCTGCAGCGTCAATTAAACGATAATTTGCCTGGAATTTATCCAGTTTTCTTGCCGAATCGGTAGCCTGTACGGCAAAATTGTAGTATTTATCAGCATTGCCTTCATCTGTATCTATGATAGAGATATAAGAACTTAAATAAGCTTTAATTGCCCAGGTTTCAGGCCATTTTTTTGTTTTGTTGTCATTTTGAGCAGCATCTGTTGCCTTAATCCCCTCTCCCAGTATTGCCAGTTGTTTTTTGGCGTCTTGTTTGGCATTTATCGCTACCTGCAGTTTACCTACACTGTTGCGTGCAATCTGAAGCTGACTTTTTTGGGCGAAAGCAATGTTGCAACTTAATAAAACCAGGAATATACTACTAACTAATGATATCTTACTCATACAAAAAGTGTTCTTGATACAAACTTATAAAAAAAAAAGAGGGATAAAAATTACCCCTCTTTTTAATCCCTTATTCTGATGAATTATTTCTTTAACTCGGCGAGTTTTTTATTGACTACTTCATAGTTTACCTTATCATCTTTAAAAAGATAGATGATTTTCAGGTTTTCCAATGCATTAACATTTTTAGGATCTAACTCTAAAGCGGCTTTATAATAAGGAACCGACTGATCGATCAGCTTGGTCATCTTAGCACCCATTTCATTAAATTCTTTAGTTTTTTTAACATCTAAAGCATTTCTTTTAGTCTGGATCTCCAATGCCTGTTTATAATAGGTGTCGCCCATTAAATATTGATAGATTGCATTTTTAGGATCTTTGGCAATCAGCTTTTGCAGCATTTCCTGAGATTTTGCAATGTCACCTTTTTTAATGTAAAGATCTGTCTCCATTCCAATAAAATAAGAATCGTCAGGATATTTTGCAGAAGCCTCTTTTAAAAGGTTTAGTCCGGCAACACTGTCCTTCATTTTTTCGAAGGTGATGCTTACAATTTCAGAGTACAATATTTTTGAATCTTTATAGTTCAGGTCTATTGCCTTTTTAAAATTCTTAACTACCTCGGGATAATTCTGCAGTTCTTTTGCAGTTACACCGGCATTTACATACATAGTAGTGTCGTTCGGACTCTTAGCAGTGATCTCATTAAAGGCTTCCAGGGCTCCGGCAAAATTCTTTTTGTTAAAAGCATAAATTGCCCTGTTCCTGAGTGCATTCTCTACGTTTACACTTGCTGTTTCAATGTTCTCTTTTTCTGTCCCTTTTTCATCTAAAGATTTTGCTTTGGCAATTGCTTCTTCAGCAATCTTCTGGTTGGCTTTGGCATTGTTCTGGTCAACTGAATCCACTAAAGCAATCCTTGATGCAAACAAGGCCCTATATGACCACGCATCTGGTAAATTTTTAGATTTTTCATCGGCAATAGCTTTGTCCGTATGCGCTAATCCACCATTCAATACCTTTAAATGGTCGGCCAGGGTTTTCCCTGAGGTTACAGCCAAAAGATTCCATGCTTTCTTGGCCTCATTAATTTCACTTTTCTGAGCGTTTGCATATGAGGTAACACCTACAAACAATATACCTAAAAGTACCTTTTTCATTTTTCTATAATTTGTTCAACAATTATTATTTATCGGCATTTAAGAGCATTTAAGCCCGGTTAATTATCTTCTTCTTCGCTGGCATCTTCATCAGCATCTCCCTCCTCTTCGTTCTCTTCTTCAGCAGTTGGCTCCTCTGTTATTTCCTCTTCAACCTCACCTGCCGGTTCACCATCCACTACTACATGGCTTTCTGTTTCCTCAACTTCTTCGTCTTCATGTTCAATTCTGGCAACTGAGGCAATTTCATCGTTACCTTTCAGGTTAATCAGCCTAACACCCTGTGTTGCCCTGCCCATTACCCTCAATTCACTTACCACAATCCTGATTACGATACCGGATTTGTTAATGATCATCAGGTCATCTGCGTCGGTAACACTCTTTATAGCTACCAGGTTACCTGTTTTGTCAGTAACATTAATGGTTTTCACACCTTTACCACCCCGGTTGGTAACACGGTAATCCTCTATATCTGTACGTTTACCATAGCCTTTTTCGGAAACTACCAGAATCGTTGCTCCAGGATCATCCACAGCAATCATGCCAACCACTTCATCTTTTTCATGAGCAAGTGTTACGCCCCTTACGCCCGTAGCAGTTCTGCCCATTGGTCTCACTTTCTCTTCATTGAAACGAATTGCCCTTCCTGAACGTAAGGCCATCACTATTTCACTTGAGCCTGTAGTTAAACTTGCTTCCAGCAACTGGTCACCCTCATTGATGTTAATGGCATTGATACCATTTACCCTTGGTCTGGAATAAGCCTCCAATGAGGTTTTCTTAATCGTTCCCTTTTTGGTACACATAATGATGTAATTGTTTTCCAGATATTCCTGGTCCTTCAGGTTTTTCACCTTGATAAAGGCCTTGATTTTTTCTTCTTTAGGAATATTGATGATGTTCTGGATCGCCCTTCCTTTGCTTAACCTTGTGCCTTCAGGAATTTCATATACCCTTAACCAGAAACAGCGGCCCGTTTCGGTGAAGAACAACATATAATTATGGTTAGAGGCGATCAATAAATGTTCAATGAAGTCTTCATTTCTGGAATCACTACCCTTTGAACCTTTTCCGCCTCTACCTTGTGTGCGGTATTCTGTAGCAGGGGTACGTTTGATATAGCCTTCATGAGAGATAGTGATCACAACTTCTTCATCTTCGATGAAATCTTCCATGCTCATATCTTCGGCTGAATGCACAATGGTCGTTCTGCGCTCATCTCCGTATTTCTCCTTCATCTCCGTCAGCTCATCCTTGATGATCTGCATACGTTTACTTTCATCATCTAAAATAGACTGTAAGTATTCAATGGTTTTCATCAACTCATTGTATTCGTCTTTGATCTTATCACGTTCCAGACCTGTCAGCCTGCGCAGGGTCATGTCCAGGATAGCTCTTGCCTGAATATCGGAAAGGCCAAATTTCTCCATTAACCCGGTACGCGCATCTTCGGGCGTATCTGAGCTACGGATCAATTTGATGACTTCATCTAAATGATCTAATGCAATGAGTAAACCTTCTAAAATGTGTGCACGTTTTTTGGCTTCAGCCAGTTCAAACTTAGTTCTGCGAACCACCACCTCATGCCGGTGTTCCACAAAATAATGGATCAGGTCTCTCAGGTTTAACAATTGTGGCCTTCCCTTCACAAGTGCAATGTTATTTACACTGAATGAGGTTTGTAAAGCGGTTTGCTTAAACAGGTTGTTTAAAACAATAGAGGCATTTGCATCTCGCTTGATCTCATAAACGATACGGATACCATCTTTGTTAGATTCATCTTTGATATTCGAAATGCCTTCCAGTTTTTTCTCACCAACCAGTTCTGCAGTGCGCTCAATCATCTGGGCCTTGTTTACCTGGTAAGGTATCTCCGTTACAATAATAACTTCACGATCTTTTGCTGCTTCAATTTCGGCCTTAGCACGCATTACGATACGACCACGACCTGTTTCAAATGCTTCCTGAACACCTGTATAACCGTAAATAATAGCTCCTGTAGGAAAATCAGGCGCTTTGATGAATTTCATCAGCTCTGCTATAGTGATTTCATTGTTATCGATATAAGCTATAGTCGCATTGATGGTCTCGGTAATGTTATGCGGGGGCATATTGGTGGCCATACCTACCGCAATACCTGATGAGCCATTGATCAGCAGGTTGGGTACTTTTGAGGGAAGAACGGTTGGTTCTTGCAGAGAATCGTCAAAGTTTAGCTGAAAATCAACCGTATCTTTGTTGATATCTGCCAGCATATCTTCGGCAATTTTCTGGAAACGGGCCTCTGTATAACGCATAGCGGCCGGAGAGTCGCCATCGATAGAACCGTAGTTACCCTGTCCTTCTACCATCAGGTAACGCAGGCTCCATTCCTGGGCCATCCTTACCATGGTATTGTATACCGATGCATCACCATGTGGATGGTACTTACCCAATACCTCTCCAACAATACGTGCAGATTTTTTATAGGGTTTATTGTTTGCTAATCCCAGATCGAGCATACCGTACAATACACGACGGTGAACTGGTTTTAATCCATCCCGCACATCGGGTAAAGCCCTCGATACGATAACCGACATCGAATAATCGATGTAAGCTGACCGCATCTGTTCGTCAATATCAATTCTGATTATTTTGTCGTTTTCCTGATTTTCTAAATCTTCTGCCATAAATATTAATGTTCCTTAAGAACGCTTTAAATGTGGTATTCTTATAACCTTGCGAATCTAATAAAAAATGCGCCATAAAGGCGCATTGTGGAAAAATTTTAACCTATAAATTTTAGCTTTTTTCAGGCATTTAAGCCCATATTATTCCCTTTTTGAGCATACTTAACGTATAAGCCTCGGGACTTCCCGGAAGGGCCTGATAATTATAGGTCCATTTGGCCATTGGTGGCAGGCTCATTAGGATAGATTCGATGCGGCCGTTGGTCTCCAGGCCAAATTTGGTTCCTGCATCATAAACCAGGTTGAACTCTGCATATCTGCTTCTGCGCAAATATTGCCATTCCTGTTGCTGGGCTGTAAATTCTTTATCCCTGTTCCTTTCTATCAGTTCCGTATAAGCTGGGATAAAGGTATTGCCAACAGCTATGGAAAAATCAAGCAGCTGATCGAAGGTCAGGCCCGTGTTTTCAGGCTTTAGCCTGTCGTAAAAAATGCCGCCTACCCCCCTGGTTTCCTCCCGGTGCTTAATGAAAAAATAATCGTCTGCATTCTCCTTAAATTTAGTATAAAATGCCGGGTCGAAAAGATCGCAGGTTTGCTTGAGTAAATGGTGAAAGAACCTTACATCGGTATCAATGAGATAATGGGGTGTTAAGTCTATCCCCCCACCAAACCACCTGGTCTGTTCATCCATTTCAAAATAACGGATGTTCATGTGAATAATGGGCACATGAGGATTGGATGGGTGCATTACAATTGATACACCGGTTGCGAAAAAATCATCATTTTCGACTTTAAAAGCCTTTTTTACAGCATCGGGTAATTTTCCATGCACAGCAGAAAAATTGACGCCCCCTTTTTCTATTACATTTCCATGCTGCATAATGCCGGTCCTGCCACCGCCCCCACCTTCGCGTTCCCAGATTTCCTGTTCAAATTTTGCCTTTCCATCAGCCAGTTCTAAACTGCTGCAAATCTCATCCTGAATTTTTTGATAGGCCGCTACTACTTTATCTCTAAACACCATTTTTTAAAACTAAGCTCAAAGTTAACCTTAATAAAAAGGCATCCTTGTTAAATTTGCAGATAGTACATTGTTTTGACACTATTCTTCAATAAAATTAAGGTCACGACCATAGGTTTCGTCCAGGTTATAAAGCGCAATATATGCAAGCCCTACTGTGATTACAGCTACATATAAGGCGGCATTGATAATGCCTGTATTACCGCGTAGCCACTGGAACAACAGCGTAACGGGAATTAAAGAACCTCTTACCATATTCGGCACACTGGTGGTTACAGTTGCCCTCAAATTTGTACCAAACTGTTCTGCCGCAATGGTTACAAAAACAACCCAATACCCCGTAAAGATACCGAACAACACACATAAAGTATAAAAACCGGTTGCAGTCCAGCCGGTATTTAACAAATAAAAAAGTATGGTGAGGAAAGTAAGTGTTAAAAAAACAAAGACAATTTTCTTTCTTGTTTTAAAAACCTGGCTCAGTGCACCCGTCAGAAAATCACCTAAAGAGATGCCAATATAGGCAAACATCACCCCTTTGCCATTGTCCAGTACCTCTTTTGCATGTAAGGCCCTGCCAAAATCAGGTGCAATACCGATGAGTATCCCTACCACAAACCAGAGTGGAATTGCTATTAATATGCAGTTCAAATATCTAAAGAACCTTTTCCTGCTGGAAAAAAGCATCAGAAAATTTCCTTTAGACACCTCTTTTCTGGCCATAGTCTGGAACATACCGGATTCAAAAACGCCAATACGCAATAACAAAAGCACAATTCCCAGTGCACCGCCTACAAAAAAGGCAGTACGCCATTCAAAATGGTCTCCTACCAGGTAAGCGGCCACGGCTCCGCTTAAGCCGATTCCGGCAACCAGCATGGTACCATAACCTCTCTTTTCTTTACTCATGCTTTCACTTACCAGGGTAATACCAGCTCCAAGTTCACCAGCCAAACCCAGCCCTGCAATGAACCTTAGTGCTGCATATAAGGGGATGCTGGTTACAAAACCGTTTGCGATATTGGCAGCCGAATACATCAGTATAGAACCAAAAAGTACAGACAGGCGTCCTTTTTTATCGCCCAGAATACCCCAGAATATACCACCAATAAGTAGTCCGGCCATTTGCCAGTTCATCAGGCTTAAGCCGGTTTCCGTTATTTTATCGGCGGGGACACCCAGTGCGGCCAGACTTTTGTTTTTAATTATTAAAAACAGCAGCAGATCGTAAATATCTACAAAATAGCCCAGTGAGGCTACAAGGATCAAAAAAAACACATTCCTGTTTTTCTCTTCGGCAATCATATCATATTTGTTTGGTGGATGAAAGTACAAACAAATTTGATGATCAGAAATATTTTAATGAAAAAGAGGCCAGCCTTTTCAGACCGACCTCTTATACCTGATATTTTAACCTTGATACCTATTATTGAGGTGGCATTTTAGTGGTATCTGGTGGCATTTTTTTAGTGGTATCCATTACCTTCTTTGCCGTATCCATTGGGACAGACATACTGGTGTCTACTTTTGTACTATCTGAAGTACCTGACATATTCTTTGTTGAATTGCATGCTGAAACGGCTATACTTAATGTAGCGGCAACTGCAAGACTTAAAATTAGCTTTTTCATAGGTATATCTATTTTAAATTCAACTCTTTAACAAGTAAAACCATTTAAAGGTTTTAAACAGTTGAAAATGAGCTGCAATTTACCGTGCAGATCCAATACCTAAATCAATGATGCATCTTTAACTTCCCCAGCAGTTCAGGAGAGATGTTCTCAGCATAAGCACCGTAAGCATCTATAATTACGCCTTTTAAATTACCTACAGGAGAGGATATCGCATAAATTACCGAACTGTCGTCAGGATCTGTCATCCCTTCAAAACGGTAAAATTCATCAATTTCAAATTCCTCCGGCATCAGCCGGATATCGATTGCTTTACATTCAATGTATTCAGCCGATAAATTAAAATCATGTTCGTATCCGCGTTGCTCAAGATCTGCAACAGCAGCGGTTAGGGTATCGTATATATACATAACCCTAATTTACTAAAAAATTACCTTATGATCATATATATAATTTTATTGTTCAATAAACTTTCTGATATTTAAGCATCATGGTAGTATCAGAAAAAACCCTCAAATGGGCCTTGTGTTTGTATCCCCCTTTATTGTTTCAGCGTATCTGGGTCAGGAGATTTCATAAAGGATTCCGGGGGGTAGATGTTAAGATTGCAAAAAGTTTGCTAAATAAAAATTACAATGGCTCTATTTTTGGCGGGACCATTTATGCGGCAACAGATCCGTTTTATGCGCTGCTTTTTGATCAGTTGTTACAGAGAGCGGGTTTTAAAGTTCGTGTATGGCTTAAAAGTGCCGGCATCCAATACCTGAAGCCAGGACGCGCCAGTTTATATTTTACCATAAATATTACGGATGACATGCTAAATGAGGCCATAACAGCGTTGAACACTACCGGAAAGTTTGTAAAAGCTTATCCGATGGAAATTACAAATGCAGATGGGGAGATTTGTGCTACAGTGATGAACGAGGTGTATGTGAGAAACCTGCATCAGGGAGAAAAACCACGTATCGCTTATTGACGCTTTAAGGAACACATAAAATGAACATCAGGAAACTTATTTTACAAGGAGAAGGCACTACACTGGATTTCAAAAAGACGATCACCAGCAATGAGAAGATTGCAAAAAGCCTGGTTGCATTTGCAAACAACAAGGGTGGACAGTTATTGATTGGTGTTGCAGATGATGGCAGCATCAAAGGCGTAAAATCTGAAGATGAGGAACGGTATATGATCACCAAATCTGCCCATCAGTTCTGCAAACCAGCAATAGAACCTGAATTTGAAGAAGTTTATGTAGAGGACAAACTGGTGCTGGTGGTAAAAATACCTGCTAGTGATACAAAACCGCATTATGCGCTGGATGAAAATAAAAAATGGTGGGTTTATTACCGGGTAAAAGACAAAAGTTTACTGGCCAGTAAAATCATTGTTGATGTCATTAAAAAAGGGAATGATAAAAACGGACAGCTGATCACTTATACAGACCAGGAGAAAAAACTATTTGAACACCTTGGCGAAAAAGGCAGGATTACCCTGAAGGAATTCAGTAAGCTTACCCGCAGTTCTTACAGGCAGGCCCAAAAGATTTTGGTTAACCTGATCATAAGTGGACTGATTACGCCTCATTCTTCAGAAAAGGAGGAATATTTTACCACAAACTAGGCGCTTCATGTCATCCTAAATTCATTTCAGCTTACCCAATATTATTTTAAACGTTTTAAAGTGGGTTTGTCAAAAAAACTGCGGGAACAGCCATAGATTTGAGACTGAAAAAGCCGATTTTTGCCAAAATGTTGACGAGCCTTTATACAAAATACAAACCTTATTATTCCGACAATTTACGTTTGGCAATGCCAATAGTGGTATCCCAGCTGGGGCATACCCTGGTGCATCTGGCAGACAGTGTTATTGTTGGACATTTTGCCGGAACCATTCAGCTTGCAGCAGTATCTTTGGTAAATAGTCTGTTCATGCTGATACTGGTTTTGGGCATGGGCATTTCTTACGGACTGACACCTCTAATTGCACAGGAGAATGGCCGCAAAAATTACGACGAATGTGGAAAACTATTATCCAATAGTCTGATCATCAACTTTTTCACCTCTATCCTGCTCTATGCTTTTGTACACCTGGGCACTTTAGTAGTGATAGACCACATTGGCCAGTCGCCCGAAGTAGTAGCTTATGCCAAACCTTACCTGGGTTACCTGGGCTTTTCTATCATCCCCCTTATGATCTTTCAGACCTTTAAACAGTTTGCTGAAGGGCTGGGCTTTACCAAACAGGCGATGTTTGTTTCTATCTGGGGTAACCTGCTCAATGTTATACTTGGGATAATTTTTGTAAAGGGTATGTTCGGTATTGAGGCTATGGGTGTTAAAGGTGTAGGGCTCAGCACCTTAATTGACCGTAGTTTAATGGCCATTGTGATGTCGTTCTATGTACTCAGGTCCAAACATTTTAAATTATATACCAGGAGTTTCAGGCTTAGTTTTATAGATAAAGTAAGGAGCTTAAAAATTGTCAAAATTGGTGCACCTGTGGCCTTACAATATTCCTTTGAGATCAGTGCTTTTAGTGGCGCAGCTATCCTGATTGGAACAATCGGGGCAATAGAACAGGCTGCACATCAGGTAGCGATAAACCTTGCTGCTGTAACTTATATGATGGCCAGCGGTATCGCTTCTGCGGCTACAATTAAAACGGGTAACAATTTTGGTAAACGAAATTTCGACGATCTTAGAAAATCGGCCATTGCCAGCTATCATGTTATAATTTTGTTTATGAGTATAACTGCTATCCTGTTTATTGCAGCCAGCAATTTTCTTCCATACATCTATACTGAAGATATGGCGGTCATAAAAATTGCTGCGCAGTTGCTGATCATTGCCGGATTTTTTCAATTGTTTGACGGTACCCAGGTGCTTGGCCTTGGTGTACTGAGAGGCATTGGTGATGTAAACATTCCCACGCTGATTACTTTTATTGCTTATTGGGTTATCGGTATCCCCCTTGGATATTTACTTGGAATTGTACTTGGGCTTGGCGTTAACGGTATCTGGTACGGACTAACCTTCGGACTCCTCAGTGCCTCTGCCCTGCTGTTCATCAGGTTTCAAAAAAAGACTAAAATTTTAGCGCTTTAACCATCAGTTTGCAGGTCACGCTTTCTTATGCAAATTGTATGGGCTACGTATAAACAATTTAAAAATTAATACTATAAATTTAGTAGAATAATTTTGATTATTGGAAAAGTTGAACTAATATTGTCGACTAATTCGATAGATATTATATGAGCATTCAGGAAACCGAAATTAAAGTAGCAGTACAACCCAAATCCCAGGAGAAAAAATGGAGGCAGATCGCTTATCTATGCTTATTTATCCTGGCGGTTTTGTTTATTGGTTTTGCCTTGTATACTTACCTGTCTTATGAATCTGTTATTGCTTTTGGTAAGAATGCATACGGACAACTGGATGAAAAGTTCTATTGGATGCTTGCAGTAGGTTTTTTTGCACAACTTGTTGATGGTGCACTGGGCATGGGCTATGGCGTTGTTTCTACCACCCTGTTGTTATCAGGCGGCTTAAACCCTGCCGTAATATCGGGCAGTATACATACTGCAGAAATGTTTTCTAGTGGTGCATCTGGCTTCAGCCATTACCGTTTTGGCAATGTAAACAAGAAATTATTTAAGACACTATTAATTCCGGGTGTGTTGGGCGCAATAGCGGGGGCACTATTGCTGAGTTATGCCGGTGAAGCTTTTTCGCAATGGATCAGACCGGTAATTTCTATTTATACCTTGCTGCTGGGAATCAGAATATTAAGCAATGCCTTTAAAGCCAAGACCAAGCCTCAAAAAGTTAAGCGTGCAGGCTGGCTTGCAGGTGCCGGGGGTTTTTTAGATTCCTTTGGGGGTGGTGGATGGGGCCCATTGGTTACGTCTACCCTCATTTCAAAAGGACGCACCCCAAAATATGTGATTGGTTCCGTAAGTCTGACCGAATTTTTTGTAACCATGGCCAGCGCCGTTACTTTCTTTTTCGTTTTAGGCGTTAGTCACTGGCAATCCATTGTTGGTTTAATTGTAGGTGGCGTAGTAGCTGCACCAATAGCGGCCAATCTGGTAGGAAAACTTCCTATCAAAAAAATGTTTATTGGCGTTGCCACCATTGTAATCATCTCCAGTATCCGTATTATCTGGATGTCTGTTGGTAAATTATTCTAAATGCTGGTTTAAATAATCGAGGCCTTCGGGGGTAATTGAGGCCGAATGCTGCACAGTATTCCTGTTGATCCTGATGTAGCCCAGTCTTTCCAGTTCTTCGTAAGTTTCTTCCATGCCACCCAGTATAGAAGAACTAACTTGCTGGTCAATAATTTCCAAAAGTGATATCATTGCTTCTTTTTCCATAGCCTTAAGTATTAATTTACTTAAAGATAAAGAAAATTAAACTTTTATTCTTTCAATTGTTTGGGTTTTGGTAGCAGTGTTTATACCTTTTAGCTCCACATACTTTACATTAGGCAACCAGAACGATCCGCCCTCAATCCTAAGAAAAATACGTTCCAACTGTATTTTCTTTTTATTTACCGTTACATAAACATGATATTTTTTGTCTTCGGTTGATTTTATAAGGTACATCGGAAACTTCTTATAGGATACAAATTTCAGCTCATATTGCTCATTACCAATGTCCTTAGTCTGGATACCATAGGCAAATTTCCTTTGGATATAACTCAGGTCTTCCTTCTCCCCTTTTTCACCATAGCGGATCCAGTAAACCTTTATAGGTTCTTTCTTATTTAAATCGCCATCACTTTCTATATTCAGTTCACAAATAATGGTATTGGTATTCGGATCACGCTGTAAATAAAAAAGTTGGTTGTTAATGCCCTGCGGGGTCGGAAATTTTAAAGGAGATGGATTGCTGTTATCAGTAGCCTGACCATAAGCCCCAAGGGTTAAAAATCCGGTAATACAAAACCAAATTGAGAATTGAATAAAGGTGCCTGCAGGCTTCATACTTTTTACTGATTTTAAGAATTCAAATTTAGCGCAAAACTATCGGACAAGCTGTACACATTGGTTATTTTACATTAAGACGATACTTTTACGTGTATCGCTTTAAGGGATAGTCTTTCTTTAATATCACAATATGATACACCAGACCAACCGTCCTGCCGCAGTTTTTTTACTTATTTCTTGTTTTTTATGGAGTATTTGATTTGACATTTCTCATTTTTCACGTTATTTAAAAATAATTTACAATTATTTAATCTTAAAAAAACGGCTTAAATGCGCAAAAAAAAGGGTTTACCATGGCAATTATTGATTGAAAGTCATAATAATTAAAATTCAATAGTGTACTATATACACTATATATAAAAACTATGTATATTTGTCTTATAAAAAATGAACAACAGTTTCAATTCAGGCTAAGGTTAAAGCCTGATAGAACTTAAAGAGAAAACCCGTTCATACAGGTTTATATTTGGTTAGAATAGGGATGTGCGTGGATGCGACAACCCTTTCTTTTTTTATAGGGGTTTTGTTTGCTCTGTACCAGACACTTAGACTTGACTTGATGGATGAGTGGTTAATAAATCTGTTAGTTGTTTTATGTTTTGTAGAGCTTTAATTCCTACTGTTTGGGTACGTTTTGTAATTTCTCATCCCCCATCTCATCCCCCGATTCTTGCTGTCCAGAATGCTTGGAACTAACTTAAAGAAATCTAATCATTAAGTACCTGACCATCTTCGAATACTACTGACTTAATCTTGAACTCTGGTTTGATTTCTCCTCTATAGTCGAACAAATTACGAACGTTCCTATATTCTTTATTCATGCGTGACACAATTCCAGTTAGTAGGATTAGCTTTCCTTCCAAACTTCCTGGTGATTGATAGTCTCCTTTAGGCTGTAAACTATATCCCCAATAAACTTCCAAATCGTCCATTCTCCATAACACATCACTAAAGGCATTCCTGTAACTCACATCCAACTTCATGCCTTTAATACCTCTATGTTCTTCATTATCAACCCTTCTTAATCTTTTGTAAGGTATATTGAACTCAAAATCTCCGTTCGCTCTCGTCCTTATAATAGGTGGCAGAAGGCTAAGATCAATCATTTGTTCTGGTTTTAGTTGTTTTCTGACGTCTTCCGTAACAGCGAATAACTCGTCTACAAAGTTCTCTGATTTGTAACTCAATACAGGTGAGAAACGTGCTGGAGCAGCTAACGAATCAACAAGCCAGACTCCACCGTCATTCAGGCTTATTGTAAACCCATCTTTCTTCCAGTAGTGTACCATTTCCTCTTTGTTGGTCGTAGACTTTCCATATTGCCTTTCAAGTGTGCGTAATAGACTAGAAAACTTACTTTTGCTATTAACGAGAATGGTATCTCCATTTGGTGCAAGCCCTCCAATGGAGTCAATGTTGACTACAAGCTCCATATTTATAAGTTTAGTAGTATGATATCGACCGCCATTAAATTCGATTGTTGTTGGGAACTGGTACCCATCTGAAGATATGTCAAAGGAGTAACTTCGGACATTGGTATCTGTTATTTTCACTGGCTTTAGGACACCTTTCGATAAGAGTTTGTCAAGATGACTATTCCAGTCTTTACTAGTCGAACCGATTGAAAAACCTAATGATGGCTCCTCTTGGGAATTACATGCAGAAACTAATAGAACTGTTGCTGCGAATAGGGTAAATAGTTTTCTCATATGATTTATTTGGTTTGGCTAAGGTAGTTATTTGAGCTAATATGTGTTATACCACATAAGAGGTTTTTTAAGGGTATCGCACTTTCGTGTGTGATGAACATTAGAAACGAGGAGCTAATATTAGCTATAGGTAAACGTATTAGAACGATAAGACTTCAAAAGGGACTGACGATGGAGCAAGTGTCTGCGAACGCTGGCATTGAGTACCGACAAGTTTCAGATGTAGAACTCGGCAAGACCAATCCCACAATAAGCACTCTATATGCAATTGCTTCTGCTTTAGAGGTAAAACTTAGTGCTTTAATTGAACTAGACAACTTTTAAGGTTGAAGTCGAGGTAACAAGTAGTGCATGTTACCCCAACGTTCATATTGTAATCATTTTGAAATGGCGATGAGGATAACATTCATCACCAATTTTATAAAGTATAGAGCACCCGTCTGTAGAAAAGACTTTAGTTACCAAGTAGACACTCCCCTCCTTATGCACTGATGTAGCCTCACAACAAACTACACGAAAAGGACAATGTACGCGAACAATTCGGCTTGAAACCGTAATAAAGAGGCAGCTATCGTTATTGGTGTATCTGTTTATCAGTTGAAAAAAGTGATTTTCTTCCATGCTTAAGGTTTAAGTACCGATAGATAATCAACTAAGAAACCAATTGGAGCCGGGCTCTTCCAGTGCATACGTAAGTGCACTGGAGATTTGAAAAGCATTCGCGGCTCTATCTAGGAAGCTGTCGATGTAAGAAGATTTATTTGCCCCTGTAAAAAGGTTGTATACCTCCCAAAGGCTTATTGTGCCGTCCTCGCTTCTACAAAAGTTCTCGTCCTTGTAATAGTCCCTAGCTATAGCTATCATTTGAGTATCACTGAAACGCAGGGGCATTACCCGCTGTTTCTCTCTGTTTGTAAGAAACTGATACAGTCTCGCCTTGCCTATCATTTGGGCAAACTGTTGTTCGGTCATTCTGTACTTCACCAAACGCTTCATTTGCTCCAAATGCCTGACAGCGTTATAGTCTGTAATCAATTGATAGATTGCATCCCTTAGCTCTGGTAAGCTTCTTACTTTTAGATCGGCTTTTAGTCCGTCTGTAGAAACACACAGATTTGTACAAACGTGATTTTTGAAACCAATGAAAACTTTGAAGTATTCAGGTGTTCCCTTTTTATTGTACAAATTATCGAGGTTAAACGCTTTGACACCACCAACCGTTAGCGATAGCCTGTTGCCGTTAATATCCTCTGCTATAGAAGGAAGCTCAATTGCAAACATCATTCGCTCATAGTATACTGTTTTCTCATTCTCGAGAAGTTCTATAGCAGGCTTATCCTTGGCAGAGGGTATACGCCCCTTTATCGGGTGACTGATGTGAACGCTTGGTTCTAGTATATTCTCCCCTTGGTACAGACTATTAACTAGGCTACAAGTGGTTTCGATAAAGTCTGCGTGTGAGATTAAAGGCTCATTATCCTTTAGCCATACCGGGATAATATGTTCATGTTTTAGTTCCTCGAAGGCTACAGGCTTAGTGTTGGCCTGAATGAATGTTCTGTTAGAGGTTTTTAGTTCTACGTGTTCGTTGAGTAGTTGTAACTCGTTAGGATCGAATACTGTTGATAGTTCCATTGGGATAATAGTTAAAATGTGAGTTCTGAGTACAGGCTGCTTTACTTCCTGCTCGGGTTAAAAGAAAGAGTGCCGACACATAGGGATTGCCGACACTCAATTAATTGTTGGGGATGGAGTTAAACAAAGATGTCTTCTTCTGAATGGGTACTAAAAACCGCTTGTTCGGATTCTTCAACCAGTTCTTCCATCTGGTACTCATACCTTGTGTTTCTAGTTACAACCTCTCCACCGTCCAGTGTTACATCATAAGGTTCACAAGTTACCTCCAGGATTATCCCGGGCAACTCCCTACCCACTAGCTGTTTGCAAATAGCTTCCTCAAAGGTTGTCATAAGGGATGCCTTTCTAGCTGTTAAGTATGGCTTTCCTTTTTGAGATACTACTAATTCGGGCTCTCCCTGTACTGTTAAGGTAAAGAACGGTTTACCCTCCAAATTTTCTTTCTGTTGATAGTTTACGACTAATACCATGTCTTATTGAGATTTAATGACGGGAGTACATCCTCCGCAAGATTAAGACGGGGTGGGTGCTTTAAGGTGGTGAAAGACGGGGGGCATACACATGTATATTTGTGAGTTTTCGTTACTCTACCCTACTTGTTGTGAATTAAAGCCCTTATTAGACCTTGTGTTGCGATTATTCAGCAGAAATAGTAAGGTTTTAAGTACCGGAAAAGAATGGCTTGAGTATGCAGGAAACAGCACAGAATTAAACATACCTTCTGAAGAAGTTAATTTAAGCTCCACACATCAAATAATGTCTTCTATACGTCTTACTTCTAATATGGAGGCATAGCCTTTATCTCAGCTATTTCAGCTTTTAAGCTCTCTATTTCCCGTTGAAGATTTTCACGTGTATAGAACTCAATGCTTATCGTAGGCTTAGCCCCTATATACCGTTGCAATTCTTCTTCCATAACGCTCAAAACGTAATGTTCGCACCCTACAATCGTAATGATACTATCATGGACAGTGAATATAGGAAGATCAGGCTTTTCAAGAGCAATACGCTTGGTTATGATCTTCAATATTAATTCGCTCTCTACAGTCTGTAGAATTATAGGCAACATCTTACTCTCATCTTTCTTTATAGCTTCGAATAGAGCCACGACATTTGGAAACAACTTCTTGAATAGTCTTTTAGGTGCGGCATCGGGTTGGCCTATGAAGCTATTGGCTGTAAACATTGTTTGAAAGACCCCAGCTTTAAGCTCTTGCCTTTCTCTAGGAACTTGCAAGCCTGACTTTGTCATCTGATCGGAGATGTATTCGTATAATTTACCCGTTTTAATCAACTCGAAGTAACGAACTATATCTGCGTTTAAATGGTATTCAGGCGTTTTTAATATCATAATGAGAGCGCTGTATAGATCGGGAGAATTCTTTGTTAGTAGGGTAGAGAGCTTAGAGAACTGATGTATGTTTAGAGTCTCTACCCTCTTTACACCTACAGCTTCCCCCGCCGCTTTTTGCTTTGGTACAGCTGTATTCCCATTGAGTTGCCAGAATGATTCTTGGAATAACAGTAAGCTAAAATAAGGCTGAGAGTTTTTAATATCTAAGGATACAAGTGCTTTGTTATCATACCTCAATGCATTACGTAGCTCACTCTTAAGGGCAGTAAGGTTAGAATGAAATCTGAACGACGTATCATCTACTATCATAGGAAACCACCCCATCTGAATCTTATATACCCCAAACTGTAGCCGAGGAACAAAGGAACGAGGCTCTTTCTTCAAAGCCTTAGCTTCTGTATGTCCCATCTCCAACCCATCAAATAGATTGACTAGTCTAAGATTCTGTCTCAATTGTAAAGCTATAGGTCTCAACCTACAGAATTCAGTTACTAAATCTTGTTCACAAATTTCTAGTTGCTCATTATACCATTTAGTCAGATGTTCATAACCGAATAATTCAGATTGATCATTTTTAACCAATTTTTGTAGTTGTTTTTGTATTGGTCTATTGATTATCTTGTAGCTTTTCAGAGAATCGTTTCTGTATTTTGGAGAATACCTATATCCTCTGTTCTTATCTCCAACGATGTATTGCTTATTTCTTTCAATTACCCCTTCTAACACAAGTCTTTCTAAGTATTCCTTATAAGCTGCTCCTATTATATTCTGTAAACGGTAAGCATTTAAACTGGTAAAATCCCCGTTCTTCTCTATATTATTTGGGGAAATAGATGCTATATAGTTGATGAGAAACAATATCATAGCAAGTTTATCAGTTTTGAAAAGTGGGATCTCTCTAAACCCACCTTGCTCTATCAATTTGTCAAGGTTTATGCTTTCTGGTATAAGTAGCTTGTTGTGTACTGCCATAACTCTATCTAATGGGGCTAAGATAGAAAGAAATTCTAACTGAGAATCCACTTCTTCCGGTACTTAATCGTACTTCTTGGCTGTAACACCAAGCTCATAAGGTTGTACCACTCTACTGGATTGCAAGTAAATCTCGGTGGTAGAGATACTACTATGATTAGCTCGTTCCCTAATCTGATGATGGTCTACGCCTGCATTGAACTGGTTTGTAATAGACGTATGTTTCAGTTCATACAATGTTCTACCCACAAATTGAGGATAGAACTTCCTAAACCTCCGCATCCATGTACCAAGGTCATCATGAGACAAGGGTTTACCCGGCTTTAACCTATTGTATCCACCAAACAGGTACGTCTCACCTGCCACAGCATATCCTTTACTCTTGGTACGATCAACTATGAGAGCTAT
This sequence comes from Pedobacter sp. AK017, assembly GCF_014200825.1. Lineage (NCBI taxonomy): Bacteria > Pseudomonadati > Bacteroidota > Sphingobacteriia > Sphingobacteriales > Sphingobacteriaceae > Pedobacter > Pedobacter sp. AK017. The sequence goes on along the minus strand of NZ_JACHCW010000023.1, from coordinate 43,481 downwards.
TAGCTCCTTAGACTTTTGAGAGATAATGACTGTCCTTGTAGAATCGTTCTTCTTATTCACAACTGTAAGCATCCCCCCCGCCAAGTCAATATCCTGTACCTGTATCAACACCTGTTCGGACAACCGAATATTGTTTTCATACAGTAAGAGGGCAGCTAGATACAAGGAAGTGAATCCATGTTTCTCTCTATGTTCAAGTATACTATAGAACTCATTGAGCATCTCCCTTGGTATGATCTTAAAGCGTTTAGTTTGTTTGGCCTCATTGAGCTTGGTCTGCTTCTTCAGGTGATGCTTGATCGGTAGTTCTAGGTAATCGATCAACCACCCGTAAAACTGGGTAACGTACTGAAAGTGTTGGTTCACAGATGCATTGCTTAAGCACTTGGTACTGATAGCATAACTGTTGTTCAGCAGAGCAATCCTGTAGCCTACCCAAAAGGCAGATGAAAGATCATTTAAGGTGTATCTCCTGAATTGCTCCAGTTTAAAGTACGATAGAAGCTTCCTGTGATACTGCCCGTAGTTTGTTAGTGCACGTTTCTCCAATACTCCTTCCAAACTCTGTAGCGTTTTATAATCAAAGAAAGCCTCTATCGCTCCAGTAACGCTGCTTCTCATGGAAATGATCGTAGCCTTTGGTATTACCTGAATGTCATGAACAATTAGCTCAATGTCCTTTTTAAACAGTTGCGCTAGTTCAGCTTCAAGCTGTGCGTGTGTTAGTTTGCTGTTTGCAACACCATCAAAGAACTCAATAGCTCGCTTTCTCACACTCCCGTTACCATAGTACTTGATCTGACTGGTAGTCTTGTAATCCAAGTAGTACTTACCCTTGGAATCTTTGGACGGTACTGAAAGGTAAATTTCTATCCCGTTATGATTTGCTAGGAGATACCTAGTTGTTTTTGTTGTTGGTCGTGAGATTTTCATCGGTACTAAATCGATCTCATCCCCCAAGTCATCCCCGAAAAGTCCTCAAAAAGCCAAAAACGCCCTTGGTTTGGCCAAGAGCGCAGCACCCGTTCATACAGGTTTATATTTGGTTAGAATAGAGGAGTGTCTGGATAGAACGCCTCTTTCTTTTTTTATAGGGGTTTTCGTCATATTTCAAACTACTTGCATTGCTTAATTACATCATTTACAGGATAACTGAAAACATTTTGCAGCAACCATCTCGCTTTATAAATTTTTAAGCCATTTTGTAAAAATATAGGGTTGCCTTTTGCGTCAATCACTTCATCTGCCCACCAGGATACTTTGGGTTTCAATAATATTATCGGATAACCTTCAGGCCCGGAAGAAACACTCTTAATATCAGCCTGTATCACTTCTGCCTGTGTAAATTTTTTAGTTCCAACATCAAATTTATAAACATTGGTGGTATTGGTTAGCCACAAAGCATTTTCACCATGTACAGGAAACAGATCGTGGGCTTCGGTACCTGGTATACTGATGGATTCTAGCAGATCCAGATCTGGAAAATCACAGTTGAAATTATACTTAAATGACTTTAACTGATTCATAGCGGCCGACCAAAGCACCTGGTTTTTATGATCCCACACCACATTATGTCCAAAATCGATCGGTATAGTTTTGGCATAAACATGGTCCGGAAAACTTAACGTATCTACCTTAAACAAGGTTAAATAATTACCTGTACTAGAAGCACTTACTATGTTTCCATCCGGGAGTAGTTCTGCAGAATGTACATTTCCCCCTGCAAAGGCATAAAAAACTGTCTTTTTATCAGCAATTCTTACCAGAGCCACTCCCCCTCCGGAAGCTGTTGCAAGTATATATTTGCCATTGTAAACAAGCTTTGCATCGCTGATATTGCTAAACCACTTTAAAGCATCTGCTTTAATATCTGGTATTCCGGGGCTCCATTCCCATATTATGGCTTTAGAAGCGACATCTGCAATGGCAACCCTTGTCTGAAGCTGTTCTGCGAGGATAATGCATTTTTTACAATCTGCCACTGATGCTGGTGGGTCGACCCCCGGAACAGTGGCCGGCGGAGAAGGCTTGCCTCCATTCTCCGCCGTGTAACCTTTCTTCTTACACTGTATGGCAAGAAATGAGATCGCTATAAAAACAAATAAGATCTTTCTCATAAAACATCACTAATTACAGAAATGAAAAACATCATTTGCAGGATAACTAAAAGCATTCATAATCTTCCATCTGGCTTTATATATTTTCAATCCTGTGCCTTCAAAAACAGCAATACCGGTATCCATGTTAATGACCTTAGTATTCCACCAGTCGGTAGCGTTCAGCCCCTGTAAAACCACTGTTGGATAACCGGCCCCACCCGACGATACACTTTTGATCCTGGCCAGTGTGCTAACTTCGGTAACTGCATCTGTATTTAAATTAACCACCCAAACCTTATTGCTGGTACTGATCCATAATGAATCCTGGCCGTAAACTGGAAAAAGATCGTGTGCATTGCCTGCCGGTAAAGTAATGGTTTTAACCAGCGTTAAATTCGGGCTGGTACAGCTGAAATTGTAGGAATAAGCATAGAGTTTATTTTTACTGGCCGACCACAGTCTTTGCCTTGTTTTGTCCCACACCACGTTATGCGCATCTTCCTGGATTATTTTTCTTGTAAATGCGGTAGAAGGATGGTGCAGGGTATCCATTTTATGGATCATTAAATATCCCCCTGTACTTGAAGCTGTTACAATATTTCCGTCAGGTAGTAATTCAGCAGAATGCGGATTTCCACCCGGATTAGCATAAAATACGGCTTTTTTATCACTCTGTCTGATCAATGCAACCCCACCACCAGAAGCTGTTGCCAGAATATACAATCCATTGTATACTCTTTTTGCATCACTTGGATTGGTAAACCAGCTTACATGGGCCGCACTTACATTGTTGTTTACACCGGCTTTCCAGTTCCAGAAAAAAGTACCGTCAGTAGCATTTACTACAGAAATCCGGTTTTGGGATTGTTCTGCGAGTAACAGGTAGCGGTTGGGTTCTGCCATTATTGCACCAGACAACTCACTGTTACCTGCCAATGCTGTTTTATTCTGGTTTTTGGCCACCTCTTCCTGTTTGCAGCCCTGCAATAAAGCCATACCCAGCATTACCGGGATCAATATCTTTTTCATCATATAATAGTTATTTTTTAATAATTATCATTCTGTTCAAGGTTTGGATTAAGCTCTCTCTGGGTTTGCGCAATTGGCCACCAGTAATCTCTTAATGGGTTAAAATTTCGGGTAACAATTTGCTGGTTCTGCGAATTGAATATAGGGCCGGTTAACACCTGTTCAGCCGTTTTCCATCTTCTGATATCTGTATAATAAAAACCTTCACATGCAAATTCTATTCTCCTTTCATGCCTGATTAGCTCGCGCATCTGTGGTTTTGTAAGCGTAGCTGATACCTGATAAGGCACCAGTCCTGCCCGCTGACGTACAAGTTCAACAGCATTTCGTACAGTAACGTCAGGAGCCCCGAGTACTTCATTTTGTGCTTCGGCATACATCAGCAGTACATCCGCATAACGTACCACCATATAATTGATCTGCGATCGTCCGGCGCTGTTGATCAGATCGGCAGCTGCAACCGCTTCTTTATCATATATGCCATATTTTTTTACCCCATATCCGGTTTGTTTAAAAGTGGCGGTAGTAACGGGTGCCCCCAGATAGGTATCTCCCGGATAAATTATGGTTTGGTACATGCGCGGGTCACGATTATCATATGGCTTTAAAGCATCGTACAATGGCGATTGGGCTGGTGGAAGCCCATCTTTCATGTCATAAGCATTGATCAGGTCTCGCAAGGGTGCGTTGGTATTGTAAAGCCGGTTAATGAGGTCGAAAGAATTACCAAAACCTGTTGTGGAAATTGTGTACTGTACATCAAAAACGGTCTCCTGTTTGTTCTCATTGGCTGGTAAAAACAATTGTCTGTAATTTGGAAACAAGCCATAACCTGTTCCCGGAAGGTCTATTATGGCTTTTGCCGCATTGGCGGCGGCAACCCATTTGGTTAGATCGCCGGAAGGGTTATTAAGCGGACTGGCCTCAAATAGTAACATCCTTGCTTTAATGGCCAAAGCTGCACCGCTTGTTGCACGGCCTATATCGTTACCTGTAAACTTGGGTGGCAGTACCATTGCAGCTTCGTCCATATCCTTTATAACCTGCTGAACAACTTCTGCCCGGCTATTTCGTGGTAATTTTGCGTCCTGATCAAAATTCGGGGGTGTTAAAATAAGCGGTACACCACCATAATAAGTGGCCAGTATGGAATAATACAGTCCCCTTAAAAACTTAGCTTCCGCTTTCATCCTGTCTTTTAAAACATCGGCCATGGGTACAGCATTGATCCGGTCCAAAAGGGTATTACACCTGCCAATCCCACGGTAGCAGTCTTTCCATCTGAATTCGATTACACCAGAAACAATATTTCCGGCCCCGGCATTGGTAGCCGTATGTGTACCCAGGGCAATCAGGCCAAAACCAGCAGAATTATCATAATTATAGGCATTGGGCGTAGCCGTTTCTTCCCATAAGGGAGTGGCATATCCATATAATGAATTGGAGGTCAGTACCTGGTAACATCCGGTTAAACCGGCCATAGCTGTTTTTTCAGAAGTCCAGTAAGTATCTTCTGTATACCTGTCGTTTGGCTGTGTTTCCAGTGCATCTTTATAACAGGATACCAGCAATAGGCTTAACAAAAATAAAATTGATATATTTTTCATCAGAGTATAATTTAATTTTAATAGTTCCGAGCTTTACCGGCTCCCTTTATAGCTGTATTAAAATGTTGCATTTATACCGAAACTGAAGGTTTTCAATGTCGGATATTCATAAAAATTATCAGATTTAATATCTTTTTCCGGATCAAACCCTTTAAAACTGGTAAAGGTTACGAGGTTTTCGGCATTCACAAATAAGGCAACCTTGTTCAAAGAGAGCTTAGAAACCCAGTTCTGTTTAAAATCGTATTTCAACTGCAGACTTTTAAGCCGCAGATAAGAACCGTCCTGTAACCAGAATGAAGACGAATTTGCTGTGGAATACATTTCCGGCGCTCCGGTAGCCGTTGTAAGGATGGGTAGTCTGGCGCCCGGGTTGCTAGGTGTCCACGCATCTGTAGCCCACTCCCTGGTTACTCCGGCGCCGTTGTTAAAAGGTTGTGCAAGGTTAACGGTTGGATACAGGTCAATTCCCTGAATGCCCTGAAAAAAGGAAGTCAGGCTAAAATTCTTATAACCCAGGTTTAAATTAAAACTATAGGTAAACTGCGGGTTCGACCTGCCGGTAATTACACGGTCGTTACCATCAATCTTATTGTCGCCATTGATATCCTTATACTTCAGATAACCTGGTCTTACCCCGGTACTCACTTTAGGACTATTGTCTACCTCCTGCTGGTTCTGGTAAATGCCATCTGCCTGATAAATGTAATAGGAATCGATAGGGTATCCTTCTTTTATGATCCTCCTGCCACTGATGATGGTTTCTCCTTTCAGGTCGACTACCTTATTTTTCACATAACTTACACCACCAGTAAAGGAATAGCTAAAATCATTGATCGTATTTCGATGCGACAAGTTAAGGTCAAAGCCTGTATTGTCTACCACACCTACATTTTTTTGCGGGCCGGTTAATCCGCCTACCTGATAAGGAATATTCACAGGCCTCAGAATTCCCGTGGTTCTCCGTTTAAAAACATCAAAAGTAATGCCCAGCAATCCTTTCCAGGCTTCAAGGTCGACACCCAGGTTAGTTGTCGTAGTGGTTTCCCAGGAAATCGCCGGATCGTTATAGGCATTTACGGATGAACCCGGACTAATCACATTATTAAAGGAATAATCAGCGCCCAGTCTTACCGAATTAAGATAGCTGTAAAGTTCTACAGCCTGGTTACCCAGCTTCCCCCATGAAGCGCGTAGTTTCAACTGGTTAATGGATGGCATGTTTTTAAAAAACTGTTCCTGGTCAATTCTCCATGCGGCCGATACAGAAGGGAATGCTCCCCATTTGTTTCCTTCTGAAAATCTTGAAGAACCGTCATAGCGCACTACGGCTTCAACCAGGTATTTATCGGCAAAACTATAATTTAACCGGCCAAAGTAAGAAGCAAGTACATCTTTTGTCCTTGTGCCGCTTGTTGCCGGATTCACAGAACCGGCAGAAAGATCGGTCAAGGTATTATCGAAATACCCCTCAATCTGTCCGGAAAACGATTTCCTGTAAAAATTATTAAAGCTACCTCCAATTACCGCATTTAAGGCATGTTTTTCTGCAAACACCTTTTTCCAGTCCAGGGTATGGTAAAAGGAAGTGTTCACTTCATTTTCATTGTATTCATAAGAACTGGGGTTTACATTGTAATTATTGGGCGCTCCTGTTATCGGATGATAAGATACCAGGTATGGTGTAAACACACTGGCATAGCCATCAAGCCGGTCGACACCAAAGTTAATGCTGTATTTCAGATTAAAAGGGAGTTCATAATCGGCAAATACTTTTGCCAGTACCCGTTGGGGTGTACGTACATTCCGTCCTTCTTTAAGCAGCATCAAGGGATTTTCTATGGTATTTCTTCCGGGTGTAGGGAACACTACCGAACCATATCTTCCGTCGGCAGTATAAGGCGTAAAAATGGGCAGCACACGCGTTAACCTGGTAAAATAATAGCTGGTTGCAGTACCGGAAGTCCCTCCAAAAGCAGGCTCTGTATAAGTCCTGTAATTGCCCACTATATTTGTCCCGATCCTTAACTTCTGTGTCACATTGGCCGAAACATTTGCATTGAGTGTATACCTGTTTGCATGATTGGCATCAATTAAAATGCCGTCCTGGTCCATATATCCCAATCCAATATTGTACAATACATTGTCATTACCACCAGAGAACCTTAAGTTATGCTGCTGGATATAGCCATTTTTCAAGACCAGGTCAAACCAGTTCAGGTTAGGATAAGCAATAGGGTTGCTGGCCATTCCGTTTTTATATTCCGCAATCTGCGCTGCAGAATAATCTACAGATGCAGCCGATTTGCCTTCATTGATGAGCGCCTGGTTTTTCAGTTCCATGTACTGAATAGGGTCCCACAATACATCAGGCAAAGCCGTAGCTTCCTGTATGCCATAACTGAAATTATAATTGATCTCTGTTTTACCTTTTTTACCGGTTTTAGTGGTCACAAGAATTACACCGTTTGCAGCCCTTGACCCATATATTGCGGCCGAAGCATCTTTAAGAACAGTTATCGTTTCAATGAAATCGGGGTTAATCTCATTGATGTTGTATTCTATCCCGTCTACCAGCACCAGCGGGTCAGATTTACCCGACGAGCCGATTGAACCGATCCCTCGGATACGGATACTTCCTCCATCCTGCCCAGGTTTACCCCCGGCCTGGTTTACCCACAATCCTGAAACACCCTGCAATGCCTGACTGGCATTGGTAAGTGGCCGGTTTTCGCGGGTAGACATGTCAAGAATAGATAAAGAGCCTGTCAGGTTCACTTTTTTAACCGTACCATAACCCACAACCGCAACTTCGGTAAGCAGATGTTGGTCCTCTTTTAACTGAACATTTATTTTTGTCCTGCCATCTACCTTAACTTCCTGGCTTAAAAAGCCTACATACTTAAAAATCAGTATGGCGTCGTTATCCGGCACCCTGATCTGATAGTCCCCATTTGCATCGGCCGTTGCCGAGAGGGTGCTGCCTTTAACCATTACAGAAGCGCCCGGCAAAGGTGCCCCATTTAAATCAGTAATCCTGCCGGTCAGGTCTATTACCTTAAAATAATCAACGATCTTATCGGCAAGTGTCTTTTCTTTCTCCCTGATTACAATAACATTGTTTTCAATAGTATAGGTTAAGGGAAAACCATCCAGACATCTGTTCAGCGCCTCCCGCAAAGAGATATTTTCAAAATTCACATTTACGACCTGTGTATTCTTTACTTTTTTTGCAGACCATAATATGTTATAACCGGTTTGCTTGTTTATTTCATTAAAAACCCTTTTTAAGGTAGTAAATTTCTGATTAAGGGTAATGCGCTGTGCCAGGCCGGTTGCGCTTACCTGCATTAATGTAGCAAACATTAAGATCGTTGTAATTTTCATAATCAGAAGGAATTTCCTGATGTAGCCCTGAGGCGTACAAAAAAATTTCGTAAAATTTTTATACATTTGAGTATCTGTTTAAATTGATAAAAATTGTTTCAGCAATGCATTTCGGTTTTATCAGATATCTGATCAGGAGCATTGCGAGTGTTCCTGATTTTTTATGTAGTAAAACCTCGTTATCCGGTCGGATTAAGTAGAGTCTTCTTTTTTAATCATGATTGTTTTGGTTTATATTGGTTAATTTATTTTGCGTTCAATACCCTGATCTGCCTGCCATTAATTTTAAATTTGACCTCACCGGTCAGCTCCAGCATCCTCAACAGTGCCGATACATTTGCAAAACGTGTGGTTACGCCTGCAAACGGCTCTTTTTTCAGTTCTTCATTTTCGTAGACTACCTGGATGTCATACCACCTTGATATTTTTTTCATGATACTTTCCAGTTGCTCATCATTAAAGCGGAAGAAACCATTTTTCCAGGCCAGTTCTGTTTCTATATCCGCAGGTTCTATTTTTAGCTTGCCAGCTGCCAATACCCCCTGCTGTCCGGGTTTTAAAACGCCACCTGCTACATTTCCGGTATTTATCCTTACAGCACCTTCCAGTAAAACCGTTTTTGTAACCCCCTCATCATTGTAGGCATTGACATTAAAATGTGTACCCAGTACTTCAACCTGCTGCTGATCTGTTTTCACCACAAAAGGATGCTTTTCATCTTTTGCGATTTCGAAATAAGCTTCGCCACTGAGTTCAACTGCACGTTTTTTGAAGGATGCAAAGGTTGCGGGATATTTAATTGATGAAGCTGCATTTAGCCAGACTTTAGAACCATCAGGAAGGATGATCTGATAAGTTTCAGATCTTGAAGTACTCAGCATATTATAGGCTGCTGCTACCCCTGGCTGTCGGGATGGGTCAATCTTATAAACAACCTGTCCGTCTGGTGTCTTAAAAATAGAAACACCGGCCTGTTTTGCAATTTCCCCGTTAAGGGCGTCAGACAATACGATCTTTTTGCCATTGGCCAGGGTTAAGGTGGCCGTTTTTTTACCTGGTGCCACGTCGTTTGCATAAGCAACTGGTTTACCAGCACCTGCCTGCCTGTCGGTATAAAACCAGAACGCAGCTATGATGACAAATACAGCTGCTGCAACTGCCGGATACCAGAACCGTCTTATACCAGCCGGTCTAGTGCTACGGTTTTTCATAAGCGCGGTAAAAACCGCCATGCTTTCTTTATCAAGTTCGGCTGCTGAAAGGGCTGGAACATCCTCCTTTTGAAAATAGTGGAGCCAATACTTCGCTATATCCTCTTCTTCTGCCGAGGCTATACCTGAATCCACCTTATGAAGTATAGTTTTAATATCCTTTTTGTCCATTGCTTTTTTAAGAAAACCCGTATATAAAGCAAAGGCAACTCAGCAAGTTAAAATGGGGACAAGCGATAAAAATAATTTTACAGTTCAGGGATGGATGATAAAGACCAGGTAGACCAACAGGCCCAGTTTTAATTTCAGATGTTTCATGGCCCTTTTCATTTGTGTGGTTACGGTAGACTCTGCAATATCTAATTGCAGGGCAATTTCTTTTGCAGAAAGGTGTTTATTTCTTTTTAGTTCATAAATCTCGCGCATCCTGGGCGGCATAGCCTGGATTTCCTTTTCAATCATAGCCGCAACATCCTTTTCCCTGATCAGAAAATCTGTTTCGGCACTTTCTATATCTATATAATGATTTCCCGCATCCGCATACTTCTTCAGGATCTGCCGGTGTTTAAACAAATTAAAGATCTTGTTTAACACTGATTTATAGAGATAACCTGAAAGCGTAGTTTTTAAATCAAGTTTTTCGCGGTTATTGAGCATCCAGGCAAACACGTCATGAACCATATCCCTTGCTTCTTCTTTATTGCCCAGTTTATGATAGGCATATAAATAAAGCAGCTTATCATACCGCAGATAAATTTCTTTAAATGCGCCATCACTGCCAGATATAAATAGGCTTATTAATTCCTGATCAGAATAGCTGGTATATGTTTCCATTGTTTATATGCCGTGATTACATTTCCTGACGATCTTTTTTAATCCTCCACTCCATTTTTCACCTTGGTCATCACATCCAGAAATACCTCCGGGGCCTGGGCACCAGATATAGATAATTTCTGGTCAATCACAAAAAAAGGTACCCCTTTAATACGGATCTGCTGAGCTATCTTTTCATCATGTCTTACGTCATCGGTAAAATCATCGCTTTTCAGCATCATCTCTACAGCCAGGCCATCCAGTCCGCCTTCCTTACCTATCCCAATCAATACCTGCTGGTCGGCTATGTTCTTCCCATCTGTAAAATGTGCCTTAAACAACAATTCTTCTATATCACCTGGCGTGTCATTGACCTTAGCCATCTGGATTAACCGGTGCGCATCGAAAGAATTGGCCATAACAGCCTTGTCAAAATTGAAGGTCAGTCCAACTTCAGCCGCCGATTCTTCCTGTGCCCTGTGACGTTCTATGGCCCATTCCCGGTTCCTGTCATAACGGTCGGCAAGATAATCATATGCATCTACGTTCAGTAGGGTTTCTGCATTAGGATCAAGTTCAAAACTATGCCATTCTACCACTACCTCATTCCTGTGTTCAAACTTTGCCAATGCCATTTCAAACTTTCTCTTGCCTATATAGCAAAACGGACACCTTACGTCCGACCAGATATCTACCTTCATTAGCTGTGTTCTATTTTGTAAATTGTTGTTTGTTTATAAGTTTCTCCGGGCCTTAAAACAGTACCCGGAAATTCAGGTATATTAATTGCATTGGGATGGTGCTGTGTCTCTATACAGAAAGCTTCGAAAGGATGATAGTCCTTCCCTCCTTTACCCGCCTTTACATCCAGATATTTTGCTGTGTAAAAATGCGCCACAGGTTCTGTTGTATAAACAGAAAGTTTTAATCCGCTGTTTTCTTCCGAAGTTTCGGAAGCCAGTGTAAATTCGCCGTCCTGCTTATCCAGTACATACGTCTGGTCATACCCTTCCTCTGGGTCCCAGTCGCGTCCGATAGTTTTGTCCCCTAAAAAATCATGTATTGTCCCTTCTACAGGCAGCAGTTTTCCAGTAACCACATAATTATCATCCTGTTCCAGATAATAACTGGCAGGCATCCGGTGCAGGTGGTCTTTTACAGAGCCCCCGTCGGGCGATAAGTTAAAATAGCTGTGGTGCGTAAGGTTTACTGCTGTAGCTGCATCAGTTGTTGCTTTAAAATCCAGGATCAGCTCATCCTCATCCGTTAATTTAAAAGTAAGCTGAACAGTAAGCTTTCCCGGAAAATTTTCTTCGCCTGCGGCACTCACATATTGCAGGGTAACGCTTGGGTCTATGGTAGACAATACGTCCCATACCTTTCTGTCAAAACCTATATCACCCCCATGCAGGCAATCCCCACCTTTAGCCTGCGAAAGCTGATAGCTTTCACCATCTATGGTAAACCTCCCGTTTTTAATCCGGTTGGCATACCTTCCGATCACAGCCCCCAGGTAGGGATAATTGTTCAGATAATCTTCGCTTGTGTACTGATCTATATCGTCAAATCCCAAAACGATATCCTGTTTTTTACCAAGTTTATTGCTTACAATAAATTTGTTTATGATGGCCCCGTAATTGTATATTTTAACATAGGTACCCTGTGCGTTGGTCAGTTCTACACCCAATACTTCTTTTCCATCAATGATTTTACCGGTATGGATCAGCTTTGTTTTCATTCGTTCTATTTCTTTTTAGATGGATTATCCCCGCTTTTTTATGTACTTTTTTACGAGTGTAAACCTATTTTGAGCTCATAAATTGTATCTTAGGAGCGTTTGTTATTTAAAACAATACTATCAATACTTTATTTAAAACCGAAACTTAATTTAAAATATAATATTAAACCAAACAATGAAAACCGAAATGATCAGTGAATTCCTGGAAAAATATGGACATGAGCCAAAACAAAACTACTTTACCCCCGGTCGTGTAAACCTTATTGGAGAACATATTGATTATAACGGAGGCCTGGTTATGCCCTGTGCCGTTACTTTAGGAACCTGGCTGAGCATAGCACCCAACAACGATAAGGTGATCAGATTTAAAAGCCTGAACTTTCCAGAAGAACGCGAATTTGATCTTCAGCCTTCTTACACCAAAACAGGCCCCGAATGGTACAATTATCCTTTGGGTGTGTTCCATGAAATCTTAAAAAAACATCAGATCCCAACAGGTTTGGATCTCTTGTTTCATGGGAATATCCCGATTGGCTCAGGCCTATCTTCCTCAGCCTCTATTGAAGTGGCTATGGCTTATGCTTTAAATGATTATTTTAACCTGGGTTACGAAAAAATTGAAATCCCCTTGCTTGCCCAAAAGGTAGAGAATGAATTTATTGGTGTAAACTGTGGCATTATGGACCAGTTTGCTGTTGCTTTTGGTGAAACCGATAAAGCCATAGTATTAAACTGTGATACACTAAAATATAAGATCGTTGATTGCAGCCTGGGCGATTACTCACTGGCTATTATCAATACCAATAAACCCCGTAAACTGGCAGAGTCCAAATACAATGAGCGTGTAGCCGAATGTCAAACCGCTTTAAAACAATTGAACCAGGAAATTACCCTGCATAACCTGTGCGAGCTGAATGCCGACAAATTTGCTTTGCACAGTCACCTTATTACCGACCCTACCGTACTAAAAAGGGCAACACACGTAATCAGAGAGAACGACAGGGTTAATCTGGCTGCAAAAGCTTTAAATGAAGGCAACCTGACAGAATTTGGCCGCCTGATGTATGCTTCTCACCAATCCTTAAAAGAGCTGTATGAAGTAACGGGTACAGAACTGGATGCTGTAGTCGAATTCTGCTCAGCTTATGCACACGTAATTGGAGCACGGATGACCGGTGCAGGTTTTGGTGGTTGTGCCATCGCCTTGTTAAAAAAAGGCAGGGAAGAAGATTTTGCTAAAAAGCTTAACGATTTCTATGTGGCACGTATTGGTTACCCTGCTGCCATCTATATCAGTGAAATTGGCAATGGTGCTTCCGCAATTTAATTTTAATTTTGCCCCATGCAAAAATTAAAATTAGATGAGCTGAACCGGGTTGGCATTGAAGAATTTAAAGAACAAGAAAAATTACCGCTTATAGTGGTACTTGACAATGTGCGGAGCATGCACAATATAGGATCGGTTTTCAGGACAGCAGACGGCTTTGCCATAGAAAAACTGTATCTCTGTGGCATTACGGCCCGGCCACCGCACAGGGAAATAGAAAAAACAGCTTTAGGTGCCACACAATCTGTAGCCTGGGCACATTTTGAAACTACTGTTGATGCCATTGCTTCTTTAAAGGCCGATGGTTACCACATCATTGGCATCGAACAGGCTGCTGGCAGCACGATGTTAAACACCTATAAACCAGACTATTCAAAAAAATACGCCCTGATTTTTGGAAATGAAGTAAATGGGGTAAGCGATGAAGTAATGGCACAAATAGACGAATGTATCGAAATTCCACAGTTTGGCACCAAACATTCCTTTAATATTGTCATCTCCGCAGGCATTGTGCTCTGGGATTTCTTTGCAAAATTAAGGTTGTAAAAAAGATATTAGTATAAAAACAAAGGCGCCGGTAAAACTACCGGCGCCTTTGTTTTTATCATATCTGTGATTTATGCATACGGGATACCATCTTTAGACGGCAAACTGCTATGCCCCATCAGGTACTGGTCCACTTTACGTGCAGCTTCCCTACCCTCAGAAATGGCCCAAACAACCAGTGATTGTCCACGGCGCATATCGCCGGCAGCAAATATTTTAGCAATATTGGTCTGATATTTACCTTCTTCTGCTTTAACATTACCCCTGTTATCGGTTTCCACGCCTAATTTTTCAATTAAACCTTCTTTCTGCGGATGCAGGAAACCCATAGCCAGCAATACCAGCTGACAAGGCAGATCGCGCTCTGTACCAGGTTTTTCCTTGAAATTCAAGGGGCGGCCTGTAGCATCAATATCCCACTCCACATCTACTACTTTTACGGCTTTAAGGTTGCCTTGCTCATCTTTGATAAATTCCTTGGTATTTACACCCCAGCCCCTTTCGCAGCCTTCTTCATGTGATGTAGTTACTTTTAACAGCATCGGATATGTTGGCCATGGCATATTTGACGTACGTGCAGATGCAGGCATCGGCATGATCTCGAACTGGGTTACCGATTTGGCACCCTGACGGTTAGAGGTACCGATACAATCAGATCCAGTATCACCACCACCAATCACGATAACGTCTTTTCCGGTTGCTAAAATATCTTCTCCATCCACCGCAAAGCCCCTTACACGTTTATTCTGCTGTTTTAAAAAGTCCATCGCAAAATGCACCCCTTTGGCTTCCCTGCCTTTGGCAGGAAGATCACGTGGAATGGTTGATCCACCAGCAAGAATGATCGACTGATAATCCCTTAATAAAGTATTCAGCTCTACATTTACGCCTACGTTTGCATTACATTTAAATACAATGCCCTCTTTTTCCATTAAGGCAATGCGCCTGGTTACTACATCTTTTTGCAGTTTAAAATCAGGGATACCGTAGTTTAATAAGCCACCTGGTGTATCATCGCGCTCGTAAACCACCACCTCATGGCCGGCTTTGTTCAGCTGCGCTGCAGCTGCCAGACCAGCAGGTCCTGAACCAATAACGGCAACTTTTTTACCCGTACGGATCAATGGCTGTTCGGCTTTGATATAACCTTTGGCAAAGGCCGTTTCAATAATGTGCTTTTCAATCTCTTCAATAGATACAGGCGATTTATTGATCCCCAGTACACAGGCCGATTCGCATGGCGCCGGACAAATCCTACCTGTAAATTCAGGAAAGTTATTGGTGCTCAGCAAAATAGTTGTAGCCAGCTGCCAATCCCCTTTATATACAGCCTCATTAAATTCAGGGATTACGTTACCCAGCGGACAGCCCGACTGGCAAAACGGCACCCCGCAATCCATACATCTTGCTGCCTGTTTGTTAATTTGCTCAGCTTCAAAAGTTTCAACAAACTCATTGTAATGTTTTAAACGAGTTTTAGCATCTTCTTTTACAGGAGCAGTTCTTTCATACTCTAAAAATCCAGTTACTTTTCCCATTGTCTAAGCTGTTTTTGAATTATTTATTCTGGTCATGTTTCTTTTTCGTTGATCTGTGAGGGGCTTAAACTTTAACTTTCTGAGCCCTGCTCTGTAATACTGCCTTGTATTCTTTAGGAAATACTTTAATGAAATGTGCAGATTGTGTAGTCCAATCGTTCAAAATAAACTTGGCTACATTACTGTCGGTCAACTGAATATGTCTTTTTAACAATACATTGATCCTCAGTTCGTCCTGTTCATCCAGCGGGTCAAGGTCTACCATTTCCTTATTGCATTTGCTGGCAAAATCACCTTTGGCATCGTACACCCAGGCAATACCACCACTCATACCGGCTGCAAAATTGCTTCCAGTACCACCAATTACCAGTACTTCACCACCGGTCATGTACTCGCAACCATGGTCGCCCAGCCCTTCTACCACAGCAGTAGCACCAGAGTTCCTTACTGCAAAACGCTCACCTGCCTGTCCACGTACAAACAACTCACCGGAAGTTGCACCATACAAGGCTACGTTACCTATAATGATGTTTTGCTCAGGTACATATTTAATATTACTGAAAGGATAGATTGCCAATCTGGCGCCTGAAAGTCCTTTACCTACATAATCGTTGGCCTCGCCTTCAAGCTGCAGTGAAATACCTTTGGTTGCAAAAGCACCAAAGCTTTGTCCGGCCGAACCTTTAAATTTAAAGTTGATCGTATCCGCAGGTAAGCCCTGGCTTTTGTAAACTTTAGATACTTCATTAGAAAGCATTGTACCAATTGCACGGTCTGTATTTTTTAGTTCAAACTCTTTGTATATCGGTTCTTTACTGGCCAATGCAGGCTGTGCAGCCTTAATCAGTTCATGGTCCAGCACTGCGGCCAGTCCGTGATCCTGCTCTTCAGTCTGGTACAGGCTCAATCCATTATCCGGGGCTTTATATAAGATAGCAGAAAGGTCAAGATCTTTCAGTTTCCAGTCGGCCTGTTCTATAGCACGCACACTTAACGCATCCGCCTGTCCAACCATTTCCTGTACCGATCTGAAACCAAGTTCGGCCATTGTTTCCCTTAATTCTTCAGCAAGGAAATAGAACAGGTTAACCACATGTTCAGGCTCACCGGTAAATAATTTCCTTAAATTAGGATCCTGTGTAGCTACACCAACCGGGCAGGTGTTTAAATGACATTTGCGCATCATGATACAGCCAGAGGTTACCAGCGCAGCAGTAGCTACCCCCCATTCTTCAGCACCCAGTAATGTTGCAATTGCAATATCCCTTCCGGTTTTCAGCTGTCCGTCTGTTTGCAATACTACCCTGCTGCGTAAACGGTTCTTCACCAACGTCTGGTGTGCTTCCGCCAAACCAAGTTCCCATGGCAAGCCCGCATGCTGTATGGAGGTTAAAGGAGAAGCACCTGTCCCCCCGTCAAAGCCCGATACCAGGATCACATCAGCATGTGCTTTGGCCACACCGGCTGCAATTGTGCCTACACCAGCTTTAGAAACCAACTTAACGTTGATCCTTGCCGCACGGTTGGCATTTTTAAGGTCGAAGATCAGCTGTGCCAGATCTTCAATGGAATAAATATCGTGGTGTGGAGGCGGAGAAATCAACCCTACACCAGGTGTGGCATGACGTACCTTTCCGATCCAGTCGTCCACCTTCTCGCCAGGCAGCTGTCCACCTTCCCCAGGTTTCGCGCCCTGTGCCATTTTAATCTGCAGCTCATCAGCATTACTCAGGTAATAACTGGTTACCCCAAAACGTGCCGAAGCGATCTGTTTAATGGCAGAACGCATAGAATCACCATTTGGCAACAGTTCGTACCTCAGTTCGTCTTCACCACCTTCACCGGTATTGCTTTTTCCGCCAATGCGGTTCATGGCAATCGCCAGTGTAGAGTGTGCCTCGTGAGAGATGGAGCCGAATGACATAGCTCCTGTAGCAAAACGTTTTAATATACCTTCAACCGGTTCCACTTCTTCCAATGGAACAGCCGGACGGTTATAATTAAATTCAAATAAGCCCCTGATGGTAAAAGCCTGGTTGGTTTGTTCATTTACCAGCTTTGAATATTGCTTGTAAACACCATAGTCTTTTTTACGGGTAGCATTTTGCAACAGGTGAATGGTTTGCGGATTGAACAAATGCTGCTCTCCCTTGCGTTTCCATTTGTAGTTACCGCCCGTAGGCAATATCGGATCAGGGCGGTTGGCCAGTTTAAAGATCCTGTTGTGTTTAATTAAAGTCTCTCTGGCAATCTCATCTAAGCCCAATCCACCAATTCTTGAAACCGCACCGGTAAAGTAATTGTCTACCACGTTTTTATTGATACCCAGAATTTCGAAGATCTGAGCGCCATGATACGATTGTAAAGTAGAAATTCCCATTTTAGAGAAGATCTTCAGCAAACCGTTATTTACAGCGTAGATATAATTCTGGAATAATTTTTCTTTTTTGGCACCAAACTCAGTTTCAAAACCTGCAATGGTTTCCAGTGCCAGGTAAGGGTTTACCGCTGTTGCACCAAAACCAATTAAGGTAGCAAAATGGTGAACTTCCCAAACATCACCCGCCTCAACAACAATACCTACAGCACCCCTGTACCCTTTACGGATCAGGTGATGGTGAACTGCCGAAACAGCCAGTAATGAAGGGATTGCAGCATGCTCCGAATCCAGTGCACGATCTGAAAGGATAATGACCTGGAATCCATCGTCTACCGCATCTACTGCATAACGGCACAAACGGTCAAGGCCTTTGGCCAAAGCACCTGGCTGTCCGTCGGCCCTGAAATAAGTTTGCAGGGTTTTGGCCTGGAACACACCGGTATCAATACTCCTTAATTTTTCCAGTTCAACGTTGGTCAATATCGGATGTTTGATACCTACGCAATGACATTGCATAGCATTTTCTTCCAGTAAATTGCCATTGTTACCCATAAAACCCGCCAGGCTCATCACCACTTTTTCCCTGATCGGGTCAATAGGCGGGTTGGTTACCTGGGCAAACAATTGCTTAAAATAAGAAGAAAGGTGCTGAGGCTTCTGAGATAGCACAGCTAAAGGAATATCTGTACCCATTGAGCCGATGGGCTCTTTGCCATCTCTGGCCATAGGCTTAAGGATCAGGTCTACATCTTCCCTGCTGTAACCAAATACCTGCTGGTACCTGAAAATAGATTCCTGGGATAAACCGCTGAACACCAATCTTGGTTCCGGCAATTCTTCCAGCCTGATCTGGTATTTATTGATCCAGTCGGCATAAGGCCTGCTTCCGCATACCTGTTGTTTAATTTCATCATCGCTGATGATACGCCCCTGCTCCATGTCTACCACAAACATTTTACCAGGTGTTAAACGGCCTTTTTCAATGATCTTGCTCTGATCCAATGCTAAAGCACCGGCTTCAGACGCCATGATCACATGGTCATCTTCTGTAATGGCATATCTTTGCGGACGTAAACCGTTTCTGTCCAGTGTAGCACCAATCAGGTTGCCATCTGTAAAGGAAACAGCCGCAGGGCCATCCCATGGCTCCATCAAGGTAGCGTGGAACTTATAAAAAGCCTGTTTCAACTCGTCCATATCCTCATTGCCATCCCAGGCTTCCGGGATCAGCATCATTAAAACATGGGGCAATGAACGACCTGAATGCAGCAACAGTTCAACAACATTATCTAAACATCCTGAATCAGAGTTGGTCTCATCAATTACAGGAAGCAGCATATTTAATTCTTCAGGCGTAAAATACGAAGATGCGAAGGATTTAACACTTGCCCTGAACCAGTTCAGGTTACCCTGCAGTGTATTGATCTCACCATTATGGGCGATATACCTGAAAGGCTGTGCCAGTTTCCATGAAGGAAAAGTATTGGTTGCAAAACGGGAATGCACCAATCCAAATGCCGACACCACCCTTTTATCGCTCAATTCTGTAAAATAAGACCTTACCTGTAAGGAAGTAAGCTGACCTTTATATACTATAGTTTTTGATGAGAAAGAGGCAATATAAAACTCACCGTTAATACCTTTTACGGTATTGTTTATGGTTTTAGACAGGTAGTTTTTAAACACATATAGTTTGCGTTCAAAATCTGCCCCGGCTTTAATAGCATAAGGACGCGCTATAAATACCTGTTCCATTTCAGGTTCTACAGAGAGGGCCATATTTCCAATACCCTCTGTATTGGTCTGTACCTTTCTGAAGCCCAAAACCTCCAGGTTTAGCTTTTCAGCCGCGCGATAAATAATCTCTCTGCATTCTTCTCTCGCTTTTACATCCTTTGGCAGAAAAAGCATCCCCACACCATAATCTCCCGATTCATTTAAGCTAAAGCCTATCTTAAGGCATTCATCATATAAGAATTCGTGAGGTATCTGTATCATAATACCGGCACCATCGCCTGTATTGATTTCGGCCCCGACAGCCCCGCGGTGATCAAGATTTTCAAGAATGGTTATCGCGTCAGAAATGATTTGCTGCGACTTCCTGCCCTTTATATGAGCTACAAATCCGATGCCGCATGCATCATGTTCAAAACGCTGGTCGTATAACCCCTGGTTATCTTGTGTTAGTTCCATAAGTCCCGTTTAAATAATAGTTTGGTATAGTGTATTTCGGACACTAAGATACGAATAAAAATTGATGAATTATAATATTGATATATTTTTTAGGAAAAAAACAACATATTGTAAATATAACAACCTCTTATTAACATTATCATAAAATACAACGATTGAAATTACAACATTTACAATCGTGTTATTTAGAATAATTTTTCATAACAGGCATTACGCAGCCAGATCGCAATATTTTTTCTTTCGTTTTCTGACTAAAATCATCAAAAACCTACAAAACTACCTGCCACCCTTACTGCCCCTGTTTATAGTGTTTCTAAAAATAATAAATAATTTTATTTTTTTTAGCATCCACAATCTATTTAACATCAACCAATTATCTGATTACAGCCTACGAAACACAAATTATTATGTTTTTTGCCTTTTGTAGATTAAACTCTTTTGCTACATTTGCGCCGGGCAAGTCTTTTACGATCAGCTCCCTTTGAACTCCCCCAGGGCGGGAACGAAGCAAGGGTAGAAGGTTGTAGCGATGCGATAAAAGTTGCTTGCCCATTTTTTCTTTTCTTCTGATAAAGTAAAAATTATACTAATTCTATTATAAGCTATTATTTCATAAAAGACCTCGACGGAATTGCGTAATTTTGCCTTCCGGTAATAGACAATTAACTCATTAACCAATTTGATAATTAAAAGATATGAAATTTTTTATTGACACCGCTAATCTTGACCAGATAAAGGAAGCACAGGACCTTGGGGTTTTAGATGGTGTAACCACAAATCCCAGCCTTATGGCTAAAGAAGGTATTACAGGTGATGCTAATGTAATTGCTCATTATAAGGCGATATGCGCTATTGTTGACGACAATGTTAGTGCTGAAGTCATCTCGACTACCTACGAAGAGATCATCAAAGAAGGTGAAGCTTTGGCAAAACTAGATCCAAAGATCGTTGTTAAAGTGCCAATGATCAAAGATGGCGTAAAAGCAATCAAATATTTAACATCAAAAGGCATCAGAACCAATTGTACCTTAATATTTTCTCCGGGCCAGGCCCTGTTGGCCGCCAAAGCGGGAGCATCTTATGTTTCTCCTTTCCTTGGCCGCTTAGATGATATCTCTACCGATGGCCTGCAGTTAATTGAAGACATCAGGTTGATATTTGACAATTATGGTTATGCCACAGAAATACTGGCAGCCTCTATCCGTGGCCCTCTACATATTGTTAACTGTGCTAAACTAGGTGCCGATGTAATTACAGCGCCATTGGCAGCCATTACTGCTTTACTGAAACATCCGTTAACCGATAGCGGCTTAGCTACATTCTTGGCTGATCATGCCAAAGCTTCCGGAAAATAATCACATAACCCATTAAAAAGCCCTGATGTTTAATCACATCAGGGCTTTTTAATTTATAAGGTTTTGTTTG
Organism: Pedobacter sp. AK017; assembly: GCF_014200825.1. Lineage (NCBI taxonomy): Bacteria > Pseudomonadati > Bacteroidota > Sphingobacteriia > Sphingobacteriales > Sphingobacteriaceae > Pedobacter > Pedobacter sp. AK017. The sequence continues at coordinate 22,188 of NZ_JACHCW010000023.1, read as the reverse complement.
TTACAACCTTTGCATACCGGCACTGGAAACCTGAAAATCCTCTCCGGCCAGCACCTGTTTAACCAGATCATAGTCAATCTGTTCATCGGGCGCTATCAAAATGCCTTTTACCCCTGCCCCATTTGCCGCTTCCACGTCCCGGGGCTTATCCCCAATCATAACCGACAAGGAAGGGTCTATATGATAGGCAGCAATAGCTTCCAGCAGCATGCCCGATTTAGGTTTCCGGCAATTGCATTCTTCCGAAACTGTTGGATGGTGCGGACAATAATAGGCATGCGTAATCAATGCACCCTGTTCCTCAAATCTGGCACTTAAAGACCTGTGCATTTCCGCCAGCGTTTCTTCTGTATAACGTTGTTGCGCAATCCCCCCCTGATTGGTAATGATGATCAGCAGGTAACCTTCATCATAAAGTTTCTTTAAGGGGGCAATCTGGTACTCCAGGATCTTAAAATCCTCCTGCCGGGTAATGTAATCGTATATCTCATGGTTCAGTACACCGTCCCGATCCAAAAAAATAGCTTTATTCATCTTATGTTTGTTTTAACTTTGTTTCCTTACATACCTGGTAAGGATAACAATGGTTTGTCCCTCAATTTTACCTTCAATCTGATCGGTATTGTTTTCAACCAGCCTGATATTTTTCACTACAGTGCCCAGTTTTGCACTTAAAGAAGAGCCTTTAACATCCAGTGTTTTTGTTAAAACAACCGAATTCCCGGTTTCCAGCAACTGCCCGTTACAATCCTTGTGGACCTCATTGGCAGTATTGCTTTCTTCATCAAGGCCTGCCTGTGCCCAGGCCAGCGTATCCTCATCCAGGTACATCATATCCAGACTGTCTGCAGCCCAGTTTTCATCTTTCAAACGGTTTAACAAACGCCAGGTAATTACCTGTACACCCGGCACTGCACTCCAGATGCTGGTCCTTAAACAATTCAGGTGTTTCAGGTCAGGTTCTTCTGTTTTCTCTACCTGAGCCAGGCATTTATCACAGATCATGACACAGTTGTCTTCCGTCCGGCCGGCATGTGGTAAAACTTCAAACAACTTTAAAGATCCGGCAGGTCCGCACAGTTCACATTTATTTTCGCTTCTTATCAGCAACTGCTCTTCCAATATTTTGTTGGTTTAATTAAAAAGCCCAAAGGTAGCAATTTCAAACAATTATGCGTTAAAGCCACCATCAATGGTAAGGGCTGTGCCTGTAATGTATTTCCCTTCATCACTGGCCAGAAAAGCAACCAGTCCAGCCACATCATCTCCTGTTCCATAATCTCTCAAAGCCATCCGGCTTCTTAAAAAATCTGCCAGTTCAGTATCTGATGGGTTCATATCGGTATTAATGGGGCCAGGCTGAACCAGGTTTACGGTGATGTCCCTTGGCCCAAGGTCACGCGCCAGTCCCTTCGTAAAGCCGCTAAGGGCCGATTTGCTCATTGCATACAGGGTAGCATGCGGACCTGTTGCATTGTCGGCCATATTGCTCCCAATCGTAATGATCCGGCCACCATCAGGAATGTGTTTTACAGCTGCCAGCGCAGATGCATATACAGCACGTACATTCACTGCCATCACCTGCTCATAATCTTCCAGCGTATGTTCCTCAAAAGCTTTTCCTACATAAATACCGGCATTGTTTACAATAATGTCAATGTGCCCGAATGCCGAGATGGTTTTATCAACAGCATTGGTCAGCTCCGCCGGATCGGCACTATCTGCCTTGATGGCAATTGCCCGCCCTCCTGCCTGGTTAATTTCGGCTGCAATCCTTTCCGATTGTTCTGCCGATTTCGAATAGGTCAAAACCACAGCAGCACCCTCTGCCGCAAGTCTTTTCGTAATGTTGGCTCCCATACCCCTGCCGCCGCCGGTTACCAGGGCTATTTTGTTTTCTAAACGTTTCATCATCATCTTTTTTATAATTTATCTTCAAAAGTAAGGCCTCAATGCTATATTTGTAAGTACAGCTAAAATTGTTAGGTACTAACAAAACAGTAAGAAATGAGAAAAGACAACTCTACGAATGCTTTTAATGAAAAACAGATCAACGACAGTTGTGGCATGGCCTATTCTTTGTCTATAATAGGTGGCAGATGGAAACCGGCCATTTTGTGCAGGCTGTTGTATGGAAAAATGCGTTACAGCGATTTAAAAAAATCCATTGCCAATATTTCTGAACGGATGCTGGTTGCGCAGCTGCGCGAACTGGAAAGCGAACAGGTTGTACGAAGGATAGTCCATCCGGTTGTCCCGCCAAGGGTAGAATATGAATTAACAGAACTGGGTTTAACCATGAAGCAGATGCTAAAGGCCATGTCGGAATGGGGCAATATGCACCGAAACAAAGTGCAGGGTACCGAAAGCCAGATCCCGGCGGATACCTGTATCTAATGCCCCCCGCCTATAATTTCAGCCTTAACATTACCCAGTTTCCGGGAACAGTAAAATCCAAAAAAAGCGATGTATAGATAGCCCAGTGCAGGTACAAAGAACGAATGATGAATGCCCATGCTATCGGCAAATGCACCCTGTACCAATGGAAGCAGTGCCCCACCAAGAATCGCCATTACCAATAATGATGAACCCTGACTGGTATATTTGCCCAATCCATGTATAGAAAGTGTAAATATGTTTGACCACATAATGGAGTTGAACAAACCAACGCTTATAATTGTCCACATCGCAAAAGAGCCCGCATTAACGATGGTAAGTATCACCAATACCACATTGATCAGTGCAAAAACCAACAGTGTTCGGGCAGGTGCTGCCTTGCCGATAAAGAAACCAAGCAGGTTAATGCCCATAAAAATCAAAAAGGTTGAGATCTGAGCAAAATTAAGGTCTACTATACTTGAAATGAGCAGAAAAACCGCAGCCGCAGCAACCAGCATAAAGCCAACTTTCTTAATGCCCGACAGGTTCTGGTTTAGGGATATGGCCCCCAGAAAACGGCCAATCATTGAACCGCCCCAGTATAAGGCCAGGTAGTTTTTGCTCACCGATTCAGAAATCCCCATAATTTCAGGAAGTGCCAGAAAGTTAATGATGAAGCTACCGATACATACCTCGGCCCCGACATAAAAGAATATGCCTAAAATACCAAGTTTCAGTTGTGGAAACTGCAGGGCACCCAGGCCCTTCTCGGTATGTTCTTCCGATTTAAATTCTGGGAGCTTAATGAGATACAAACATATAGCAATCAATACAAATACAGCCGTAAAGATAATGTAGGGCATTTCTGTGGCCTTTGCTGTAATCTTACCGCCCTCCGCAAAAAACTCAAAAATAAGGAAACCGCCTATCACAGGGGCAATGGTAGTGCCCAGCGAGTTAAAAGCCTGTGCAAGGTTTAAACGACTGGAAGCGCCCTCCGGTTTTCCCAATAAAGAAACATACGGATTTGCTGCAATCTGCAATAAAGTAAAACCCAGTCCGAGTATAAACAATGCACTTAAAAAAAGTCCGTAAGCAGAAAAAACAGCTGCCGGATAAAACAGAAAACAACCAAGGGCTGCAATAAGAAGCCCCAGCAACATCCCGTTTTTATAACCTATCTTATTGATAGGATCGCCCCACAGATAGGAAGTCACAAAATAAATGACTGAACCAATAAAGTAAGCCCCGAAAAAGCAAAACTGTACCAGCATGGATTGCAGGTAAGTAAGGCTGAACAGTTCCTTAAGGTGAGGAATGAGCACATCGTTCATGCAGGTAATAAATCCCCACATGAAAAAAAGAGTGGTCAAAGTTGCAAATGGTATGGTATAACTGGTCTTCTCGGTCTGGTCGATCATAATCTGGCCCGTATTTTGGTTAGGTGGACCGTAAAGATAAAATCTTTAAACAGAATTCACAGACTTCTTTTTAACTCTGTGCAAAATCAAACTCTTAGCGAAGCCCGGAAGCCCCTTGCTGCATAATATGATTCCGCACCGTTATGGTAAATGAATACAGTACCATAGCGATAATCGCCAAAAATAGCCCCGCCCAGTGCTCTGATAGCTGCAGGTGTGGTTATCCAGCTGGAGGTCTTGGTATCAAACTTTCCAAACTGCTGCAGCTCCCGGTATTGTTCTTCCGTTAATAACTCAATACCCATTTCAGCCGCTACATCCATCGCACTATTTGCCGGTTTATGCTCCTTCCTCGATGCCCAGGCCTGCTGGTCGTAACAAAGGCTTCTGCGGCCTTTAGGGCTTTCTGCCGAACAATCATAAAAAATATATTCGTCCGTTTTTTGATCATAACCCACTACATCAGGTTCACCACCGGTTATTTCCATGTCATCAAGCGACCATAATTTTTCTGTACTGGCTTCCAGCTTAGCCTGTACTTTAGCCCATTCCAAACCTTTATGACGGTTCATATTTTTTTCAAAACGCGCTTTCAATGTTTTGAGCAGTTCTTCCCGCTGTTGCGGCAACAATTCTTTTTTATTGTTTTTCATCTGTTAAAATTAAGAAAATATTTTTCTATCCTCAGGCCTGAAATACCAGGACACTACAGTCAGCACCAGCAATAACATGGGGCCGAAAAGTTCTTTAGCCTCATCTTTAACAAGCAGATGAGAAATTACAGCACCAGACATGGCAAAGAAAAAGCCTGCATATGCCCATTCCTTTACCAAAGGGAATTTTGGGACAAGCACAGCTACAACCCCCAAAATTTTCCATATTCCCAGCACGGTCAGCAGGTAAGCCGGATAACCCAAACGGGTAAAGCTTTCCACCTCCTCTTTTGTCTTCATCAGCTGTACAATTGCTGTAGATACCATGCCCAGCGCAAGCCAGCTGGTAGCAATCCAATAGATAATTTTATTCCGCTTTGTCATGATCCTTTATTTTAAATTGTTTACGACTTCCTGTAACCGGTTATGTGCCACATTGATACCCATGGCAAAAGGCAATTTTAGTTGCTGGTCCCTAAGTGCTACCGACCTGTATATCACCTGCATGTTCAGTTTACTCCTGCCTTCAGTCAGTGCTTCAAATTCCAGAAATTCAAGCTGAACATCAAAAGCTGTATGCTCCATTTCAAATGTCCGGGTGATTTTCTGTTCGGGAACAAATTCATGAATTACCCCATTGGCTTTAAATACCACATTTCCCTTAGGGTCCCTGGTTTCAAAGCCATAACTTCCATGTTTTTTATTCTCAAGCAGCAATACTTTTGTGCCCATCCATTGCTCAACAATTTCGGCCTCTACATATGCTTTAAAAAGCAATTCCAATGGCAAATCAAATTCCCTTGTAATCACAATTTCCTGCTTGCCCGCTTCGGCATTAACTTTAGTTTTTTGTTCCATACAGCGCTATTTTTTTGGTTGGTAATTTTTCATGATAGCTTCCAGTTTATTGAACCGTTCGTCCCACATCTGTCGAAATGGCTCGATAAAGTCAGATACTTCTTTCATTTTTTTTGCATTAATGTAATAGTAAATTTCCCTGCCGCTTTGCTCCTGTTCAAGCAATTCGCATTCAGTAAGTATTTGCAGGTGCCTGGAAACGGTTGGTCTTGCCGTGTTAAAATTTGCGGCTATTGCACCAGCCGTAAGCGATTGCGAAGCAACCAGCAGCAATATGGCCCTCCTTGTTGGGTCTGCTATGGCTTGAAATACATCTCGTCTTAAATTCATTATGTAGCTATTTGACTACAAATATAAACGTAGCTATTTAACTACGCAAATTTATCTGATTATTTTTTTGTCTGGTGAATTCCATCCGGCTTTTTGTTCAATAATGACAAGACGTGATCATAAAAAATATTAAAATAAGTTGCGCAATTAAATAGTTGCGCATATATTTGCAATCATATGGTTGCATTAAGCACAGATACAATTGGTGTCCTGATTAAATGTGACCTGTTAACCTAAAAAACAATAAAGATGAAAAGGACAATCGTATATGCTGTTGTAGCACTGCTGATAGTATCATCCTGCAATAATGTAAAACAATCTAAAGAAAGTAAGGGATATGCTGAAGTCAACGGAATTAAAATGTATTATGAAATTTATGGACAAGGTGAGCCACTTGTTTTGCTGCACGGTGGTGGCTCTACGATCCAATCAACATTTGGAAGAGTCATCCCAATGCTTGCAAAACATAGAAAACTAATAGCCGTAGAGTTACAGGCGCACGGAAGAACTGGTGACAGGCCAGTGGACGCATCTTTTGAGCAGGACGCAGATGATGTAGCGACACTTTTGAAACACTTAAATATTGACAGAGCTGATTTCTTCGGCTTTAGTAACGGCGGGACAACCTGTGTTCAAATTGCCATTCGTCACCCTCAAATCGTTAACAAAATAATTTTAGGTTCTGCACTTTGCAAACGTAGTGGAATGCCTGCACAATTTTGGGATTTCATGAAACAGGCAAAGCTATCTAATATGCCTGCAGAGTTAAAAGAAGCTTACTTACAAGTTTCTCCAAATCCTGCTGGCCTACAGGTAATGCATGATAAGGATGCAAAAAGAATGGTTAATTTTAGGGATATACCCGACGAACAGGTCAAATCAATCAAAGCTCCTACCTTTATCATCATCGCAGACCAAGATGTTATACAACCCGAGCATGCTATCGAAATGCACAGACAGATTACCAACTCAGAACTTGCTATAATCCCAGGCGTACATGGTGAGTATATTGAAGAAATAACAACACTAAAATCCAATTCTAAAGAAGCACGCTTTGTAATTCCAATGCTTGAAAGTTTCCTTGACAAAGGAAGAAGAAAGTAAGCATACTATTTATCCTGCTTTACGAAGGTGAAATTCAATCTTACCTAATATCACATTCAGATCGAAAGGCTTAGCGATAAACTCATCAGCTACACAGATACTATTAAGGTGCACATCCAAATCTGCCGACATCATCAAAATCGGTAGGCTATCCCCTTCAGCAGATTTCAGTTCAGCGCAAAGATCCAGACCATTTCCGTCAGGCAACCGTACATCCATCAGCAGTAAGTCTGGCAAGTGGTCATCAAGCCCCTGCCTGATATCCGATAAATTCTCATAAACACTTACCTGATACCCATGCTCAAATAAAACATGATTTAAAATAAAGCCGATATCTTTATCGTCTTCCAAAATAAAAACCTCTTTTCCCATGATTAGTTCCAATCTGTATAATCTAATAATATCATATCCCGTGTGTATTCACCATGGATAACAAAATCTTTTCGGCATCATCCCTTATTTTGCTTTGCTTCCATACCTGCTGTTGTTTTCAGATAGAACACTGTCAGGGATTAAAAGTTTTGAAGGAATCGTTAAATGCAACGGATCTGAAGGAAAGAATACAAAGGTTTGTTTATTTTTTCAAATATTTTCTTTTACAAAACCATATTCATACCTTTCGTGTCTAATAAATTATCACGTCTGGTGAGTCTAGATTAAAACCTTAACCTGTCATTCAACATGTCATTTAACTTGCACAAATTGCTACAAAAACAAAAAAAAACATCCTTGAACTTTGGATGAAAAACCAACTCGCAGATGAAGGCCTTCGTGAAGATCTGATCAGCAATGAAGACCTAAGGAGTCAATCTGAAGAACTCATTTCCTCATTAGTTAATAATCTGACCTCTAGTGATATGGAAAATCTGGACGGCGACAATTGGAATCCTGTAATTGAAATACTTGGTGGAATTGCCATTACCAGGGCAAGACAGGGATTCAGTCCAAGAGAAACGGGCCGATTTGTTTTCTCCCTGAAAGATGCACTTTTGTCTATCTTACAAAATGAGATCTCAGATCCTAAAGTACTGTTTGAAGAATCCAGCAAGATCAGCCGTGTGATGGACAACCTCAGCATCATTACATTTGAAACATTCATTAAAGGCCGTGAAGAAGTAATCCTCAGACAAACAGATGAAATTGCTGAAATATCCACACCGGTAATCCGCGTTTGGGATGGCATACTTGCCCTACCCATCATCGGAACGCTGGACAGCTCCAGAACACAAATCGTGATGGAGAACCTCCTGCAGGAAATCGTAGAAACAGGTTCAAGCATCGCCATCCTGGATATATCAGGTGTACCTGCAGTCGATTCGTTAGTTGCACAACATTTAATCAAAACAGTAAGTGCAACCAGACTTATGGGCGCAGAATGCATCATTAGCGGTATCCGACCAGAAATCGCGCAAACTGTGGTACATCTTGGCATTGATCTATCCAACATCATCACCAAGGCAAGTTTGGCAACAGCCCTTGCTTATGCCTTCAAAGTGCTCAAACTGGAGGTTAAAAGAACAACAATTATTAAAAACTAAAATACATCGCCATGGATAAAATTCCTATTCTTAGGATGGGAAACTTCTTGCTGGTTACTATACAAGTAGACCTGTACGACCGGCTCGCGCTGAACCTGGAAGCAGACTTGGTACAAATGGTTAGCAAAACCAATGCAAGAGGTGTTTTAATTGATATTTCGGCTGTTTCAATAGTGGACTCCTTCATGGGCCGCATCATCGGGAATATTGCAAGTATGTCAAAAATTATGGATGCTGAAACCGTAGTGGTCGGCATGCAACCTGCTGTGGCCATCACACTGATTGAACTCGGACTTCCCTTAAAAGGCGTCCACACTGCATTGAATGTGGAACGTGGCATGGATCTTCTTAAATCTATGATCGGTACCACCGAAGAAGAACCTGAAGAAGAGGACGATGATTATCTCACTGAGTAAGGATAACGTCCAGGTCGTAAAAGAACAGGATGTGGTGTTATTGCGGAATCGCGTAAAAGAAGTCGCAATTAAGATCAAAATGGGACTCGTGAATCAAACCAAATTGATTACGGCTGCCAGCGAACTTCTGCGTAACATGTTGCGTTATGGCGGTGGTGGCTTCTGCCTTATTGAAATTGTTTCAAAAGGCAGAGATAACGGCGTCAGACTTACATTCACCGATAAAGGCCCCGGCATTCCGGATCTTTCGCTCGCCATGAAAGACGGTTACTCAACAGGAAGAAGCCTGGGACTTGGTCTCCCAGGCGCTAAACGCCTCGTCAATGAATTTGATTTAAAAAGTAAAGTTGGAGAAGGAACGACAGTGATGATTTTAAAATGGGCCAATGGTTGATGCAACACACACCAGCTTCCCGGCAAACGACAGGAGCTATTTTTCTCTACTCAAAAAAGACATACACCGCCTTGCTGAAACTGCAGGCCTAACTAAACTACGGATTTCTGAACTGGACATTATTGTAGCAGAACTGACGAGCAACCTATTCAAATACGGAGAAAGTGGGGAAATCCTGTTTGGCACATTTCAAAACGGAGACGCTCCCTATATTGAACTTATCTGTATAGATTCAGGTCCCGGAATGCACAATCCATCCAGAATGCTGGTCGACGGAGTATCCACAAGTAACACCATGGGGCATGGTTTGGGTAGCATTAAACGTTTATCTGATACTTTCGACATCTATTCCCAGGTGGGATGGGGAACGATCATACTCAGCCGAATCTACGTCAAAGGCAAACCACAAAAAAAGGAACCAGTGACCATCCACCCGCTTGTCCTTTCAAAACCAGGAGAAACCACCAGCGGTGACGGCATCGCCTATAAAGTAACCAAAGACGGAATCAAACTGATGCTATGCGACGGACTTGGTCATGGGCCTGAAGCCAATAAAGCCATTAACGAAGCAGCAGCCTCATTTCGGGTATTCCCCGACAGCAGCCCAACGGAGACCTTAAGATTCATCCACAATTCCATTAAAAAAACGCGAGGCATGGTGGCAAACGTTGTCAGCTACGATTTTAAAACAAAACGCTGGACCTCTGCCGGTATAGGAAACATAGCCGCAAGATGGCTAGGTCCAGGTATCAGCAAAAATCACATGAGCTACAACGGAATAGTCGGGCACAACATACCCGGCAGCATGAATGATCAGCAATACAGCAGTGAAGAATACAACCAGTTGATCTTATGCTCAGATGGAATCAAAACCCGCTGGGAAATGAATAAATATCCTCTGATCCAAAAATGTGACCCTGCAATTTTCTGCGCAGCGCTTTATAAAGACCAGGCACGCAGAACAGATGACATGTCTATCATCATTATTAAAATCAACTAAGAGATGACTGAGATTATAACGATATCGCTTGAAAACGAAATGGACCTGGTATTGGCTCATGAAAAATCCATGAAAGCCGCCGAAAAACTCGGACTTACCATCGCCACACAGACCACTTTTGCGACCGCCGTATCAGAAGTTGCCCGAACTGTCATAGATTATACCAACAACGGTTTGTTGAACATTTATATAGACGGCACCATCCCCCGCTTCAACCTAATGGCCCAAATTATCTTTAGCAGCGAAGCCAGATTAACCAAATCGGATGAAGGGTTTTACTACGCACAAAAACTTGTTCCAGAATTTGAAATGAGTACCTCCGGTACAGATCATTTAATTACCATGCGCATCGGTCTTCCCCGATTCCTCAAACTTGATCAACTGAAAATCAATTTACTCAAAGCATTTTTTGAAAAAGAAGAACCCATCAATGCCTATGAACAGATCAAACACAAAAACAGTGTACTCCATAAAATCACCGGGGAACAAGAAATAGAAATCAAACGGGAAAGAGAAATTAACGAAAAGAAAAACGAATTCATCTCCATTGCCAGTCACGAAATCAAAACCCCTATTACCGTCATCAAAGCCTATGCGCAAATGCTCAAAATGATGCGATCCGAATGTAGCAACAAAGCCAATGAAATCATAGACAGGCTAAACGGGCAAACCAATAAACTTAGCTATTTAGCCAATCAACTCATGGACGTTTCCAAAGTTGAGAACGGCAAATTACAATACAACTTTGAATCAACTAAAATTAATCAATTTGTAGGTGAGGTCCTATCTGTACTTAAACATGTTTATCCAGGAAATGAACTGGAGTGGAGCAATTGTGAGGAAACTGAAGTCAATCTCGACAAACTGCGCATGGAGCAGGTACTCACCAATCTGATCGGAAATGCATCCAAGTATTCCGCACCAAACTCAGCCATCAAAATTACAGGCACTGTTGCCCAAGAACAGATCATAATTGCTGTCATTGATAAGGGAATAGGCATGTCCGCAGAAAATATGGAACGTATATTTGAGAAATTCTACCGGAACAAAGAAATCACAGACAGCCACCCTGGACTTGGGATGGGGCTGTACATCACCTCAAAAATCATCAATGACCACGGCGGAAAGATTTGGGTTGAAAGTGAACAAGGAAAAGGCTCAGCCTTCCATTTCACAATTCCCCTGTTTACGCCAGCCAAAAACTAATCCATTCAACCACAGGGACAAAAACACAGGTGCAATCGTTCTATCACCAAAAACACATAAAGCGTGGTATTACTTCGGCAAAGCCCTGTAAATCACATCCTGTATCCTACTTCTAATATTTAACTGGTAAAGCTTCTCTGTTATTTTTGGATGCACACGGTTAGAGAGGAATACATAAATCAAATTATTTTTAGGGTCAACCCAAACGCAGATACCGGTAAAGCCTGTATGACCATATGTTCCGGGTGTAGTTAATTTTGAAGGATAGGCCTTGGTGGTATCAGGGTTAGACATATCAAATCCTAAGGCTCTCCTACTCGTTGCCGATTGCTTAGAGGTAAATAACGATACGGTTTCTGATTTAAGGTATCGCTCGCCACCATAAGTACCTTTGTTAAGCATCATCTGGTATAAGATCCCAAGATCATTGGCACTGGCAAATAACCCTGCATGACCCGAAATACCTCCCATTAGTGATGCACCAGGGTCGTGTACATAGCCATGCAGTAAAGATTTGCGGAAATTACCTTCCTCTTCTGTAGGTATGATCTGTTCTTTTTCAAAACGGTTTCTTGGTAAAAATCCTGCAGTATACATGCCAAGCGGCTTATAAAACTGATTCTGTACATAGTTGTCTATCGGTGTGCCCGACTGCCACTCTACAATTTCCTTCATCACGTACATATTCATGTCTGTATACAGGTATTCACCACGGTTCTTCAGTGGCGCCCGAAGGAAAGCTGGCCAAAACATCTCCTGAAAATAACCGGGTTTAAAGTAATAGCCATCAGCAACCTTAACAGGATATGCTTTCGAAGAGTCGGCACTATGGTCTTCGGGTTTAAGGTTGAGATAAAATGAAACCGCTGTAACACCCGATTGATGAGTAAGTAGCTCGCGGATTTTGATGTCACTCTTATTTGATTGCCTTGCATTCGGAATGTAATCGCCTATCGTTTTATCCAGTGCAATCTTTTTCTGGTCATACAATTTCATAGCCGACATGGTTGTTGCAGAAACCTTTGTAACCGATGCCAGATCGTAAATATCTGTCAATTTAGTTGGCATCGTTCCATCGTAGGTATGTGATCCATAAGCTTTATTAAAAATTACATTCCCATCTTTTATCACCAATACCACTGCACTTGGGGTAGCTTTTTCACGAATTGCTTCTGCCGCAATCATATCAATACTGTCTAAATCTGCCGACCTGATCCCAACACTTTCGGGAGTTGAATATCTTAAACGGGTTTTTTCGGTTGCATAGCCAGCACCAACTTTGTATTTAGCACTAACCGTTTGTTTTAATGTTCCTTTTGCTGCAATGCCACCAAAGATCAACTGTGCCGATTGTTCAGTTCCTATAGCATTAACGGCTGTATTCCATATCACCGGGCCAGTAAAAAAGTCAAGCTTTTTGAGCAAGCTAAGTTCTCCAAAACCTGCAATAATCAATTCTTTTCTTTTCTGATTTTCAGTAATAAATTGAATAACCTCAGGATCGTTTAGTGATTGCGCAGTTAACTGAATAATAAGCGTAGTATAAAATTTAAGGTGATCGCCCATGAGATTATCCAGATGTAGCGAATCCGTTTTATATAACGAACTTTCAAAACTTTTAATTGAAGCATATTTACTCAGCAAACTATCAAAAACCAACGCATACGCAGAACCCATATTGATGCTGGCTATCTTCTTGGTAGCAAGCCCTTTGAGCGGGATTGTTTTTGCTTGGTTGTTGAACAGATAAACCGGAGTAGTAGCGGTTGTGGATACATGTATTTTTGTTTGACCATATCCTGCATTTTCAGTTGTAACGAAGATGAGGAGCAGTAAAAGCAATTTTGTAGCGGATAGTTTCATTTAAATAGGTTGTTTTAGCACTTAAAGGTAGTTAATATGCGGGTTAAGTGTCTTATTTTTTTAAAATCCACATAACTTGATTGGTATCATCGCTGCGTTTTAGCCCTTTTTCGGTGTGTATTTACCGTTGGAATGCTGATGAAAAGTTTTTCGGCTATTGCTGCATGATCATCTACTACAAAAATGCCTATTTTCATTACTTATATATTAATTTCTATCATGATAGAAGTTCCCTTACCAGGAGCAGATTGCAGATCTATTTTACCCTTTAAAAACTCAACGCGGTTTTTAATATTATGCCAGCCCATTCCAGCAGGTTGTTTCAACTGCTCGGTATCAAATCCATTTCCATCATCTTCTACGGTAACGGCTAATAATTTTTCCTGTGCTGATTGATGGAGTTGCACCAACACATTTTTTGCATTGGCATGTTTAACGATATTGTTCAATAGTTCTTGTATAATCCGATAAATGGTAACGGAGGTTGTTTGTGGGATTTCTGTTTGATGCATCCCTACCGATTGGTAACTTACATGCAGCACACCACTTTTGTCCATCTCTGTGCAAAGTTCCTTCAATGCAGTGTCCAGTCCATAATTTACCAGTATTTCAGGCATCATGTTGTGCGCAACCCTACGCATTTCCTTAATGGAACTATCCAGCATATCAATGCTACGCTCAAAGGCATGCGCATTATCTGGGGTCATGATTAGGTTTTCCTTTATGCTACCTAATGAAAATTTTATTCCGCTCAGCATCCCACCAAGCCCATCGTGCAGGTCTTTGGCCAACCGGGTACGTTCCTGTTCTTCGCCCTTCAATACAGCTTCAGTGGCGGTCAATTGTTTTTCGGTTTCTAATTCATCAATCTTTGCCTGTTGCAATTTTTGGCGGTGCTTGTAGTTGCGATAGGTGAGTAAAGAAATTGCTAAAAAAGCGACGGCTCCGGCTATTAAAAAATAATTAAGAATGCTTTTTTGTCGAATTTCTGCTGCCTGTAATTTTATTTGAGCTTCTTTTTTTTCTGTTTCAAATTTTTTAGAAATTGCTAAAGTCTTTAAGGTTACTTCATCGCCATTCAATTGATCTTCAATAAATCCCGCACTATCTAATGCTTTTTCGGCACCTATAATATCATTGGTTGCATACAATATTGCAGAAAGTGATTTTAAATTTTTTTGGTGTTCGTATTTCAAATCAAGGCTATCACTAATGAATAATGCTTTGTTGATTGATTTTATAGCTTCTCCAAAATTCTTTTTATACAAAAAATAGTGCGCCATTCCTCTATTGGCAATGGTTTCGCCTTCGGGGTCTTCAAGTTGTTGAGCTAATGCCAATCCTTTTTCATAATATGGTTTCATACCATCAGCATTGTAGCGGTGCAAATAAATATTGCCTATATTTAAAAGATTAGATTCTACACCCCGGCTATGATTTTGTTTTTTAAAAATAGTCAAGGCTTCGTTATAACAGGCAAAAGCACTGTCAGATTGTACTGTTTCATAGTTATTGCCCAGGTTGGTTAATGCCATACCCAAAGCAATTGCGTCATCTTCCTTTCGTAAAATACTTACAGCTTCTCTTCCTAATTGCAATGCCTTTTCAATTTGGTTCAATTTTCGATAGCAATTTTGCATAACATCGCAAATACGGGCTACCAATTGTTTGTTTCCAATTTCTTCAAAACATTTTTTAGCAGTTTCGTAATACTGCAAAGCATTTTCTCCATCATTTAAATATTGATACACGTTTCCTGTATTGGCGTAGCATTTAGCCAATGCCAGTTTATCATTTAAAGATTTTGCTAATTCAATGGCTTGTTTATTTAATAGTAACGAACTATCAAACTGGGCTTTTTGATCCAATAAAGCAGTATAGTTGGAGATATATTTAACAATACCCCTTTTGTAATTTAGTTTTTTGCTCAATTGGCCGGCAAGACGATAATATTTTGCAGCCATTTGTGGATTGTTTAGCTCATAGACATTGCCTACCTCTAAATACAATAAAACTTTAGCAGAGTCTTCTTTTGCTTTAGGCAATAATCTTAGCAAACTGTCTTTATTTATGACCGTTTGTGCCCGATTGGCAAAACCTATTAAACCAATTAAAAATACCAGCACTAATTTCTTCATACCCTAATTTACATTTTCCTGCCTGCAAATTAAATAGTGTAAAATCATATTTCCGATCCTCTTTTTTAATGATTTTTTAAGTATTCAAATATAAAAATCATCTTTTTTAATGATTGTTCGGTCTTGTTGTTCAATCTAATTTTACATCATAAAATCTAAAATCCATGAAAAAAATACTCATCTTATTCTTATTCATTGCAGGTGCAATAAGCAGCAATGCACAAGTAAAAAAAATTGATTCTGGTAAATTGGTTAAACCGGTTATTAACGCTAAGGTTAAAGGACAAATCGTTGTGCCGACACCGCAGCAAACGAATACTACACCAGCTACAAATGTTTCAATGGTTCCACCGCAGCAAACGGCAACAGGCATGTTATACACACCGCCATCAACCACAACACAAACTCCAAATCAGCCCACTACTACAACGAATTCGACCACTACACCAACGGCCCTTCCAGACATGGTTATTACAAATATTAGCTTTTCTCCCAATACAGGTAATACTTATGCCGTAAATTATACCTTAAAAAATGTTGGCACTGCCGCTGTAAAAAAAGGTTTACTATCCGTACAAAGCTACATAAATGGTGCTCCCGCAGGAGGTGGCAATTCTACCAGCCTAACAACAGAAATAAATCAATTGCTAAATCCCGGAGAATCTATGAATAGCAGAAATACATTTGGCACTAATGGTATCATGGTGGGCAATGCATACACATTTGAACTTTGTGTAAATGGAATGAAATCAAATGTTGGCACTACTTCCGAAACATGGGTTGGGCAGCAGTTTTCTGAATTGAATTTTACAAATAATGTGATACAATCGTCGTTTACCATTCCACCGCCACCACCAGCTCCGGCAGATATAGAAGTTACCATTACCAAAATAGAAAAGAGCCCGGTGGATACAGCATCATTCGTTAGGATTTATTACACCTTAAAAAATATTGGTGAAACAGCTATTCCATCAACGGCCTCACTAAGCTTACAAAGCAGAGTTGAAGATACAGATAATAACCCTAGTACTTTTCTGGAAACCGCCTGTTGCGGGCAGGCCACTGGGGGGGATACTGTGAACGCAGATGGAATCCCATTTACGCCAGGGAACGTAAAAGAACTTTTCTATGATGCGAGAGTAGCTGGAGGCGCTAATTTTTCCACCTTGCCCAAAAATGTACTTTACAAGTTCAATATTCAAATAACCGGAGCTGGTTTTACCGATGGCAACAATTCAAATAATAAAAGCGGGTATAACTATTTACTTCATTAAAGATGAAACCTATAAAAAACATTCTCCTGTTTAACCTGCTATTGATGCTAAGTTATACTGGTTTTGCCCAAAAGCAGACTTTTGATGTATTAAACTATACCATGCCCAACGGTTGGGATAAAACAGAAATGGCAAATGGCATTCAACTGTCCACCAAAAACGATGGTAAAGGAAGTTATGCAGCTGCTATTATTTTACGTTCGGCAGCGACGGAGGCACCGGCAAACGAAAACTTTACTACCAGCTGGGAAAAACTGGTAAAAGGTACCATGTCTGTTTCTGGAGAACCAACCCTGCAAGACCCTGCTACTGAAAAAGGATGGAGCGTTTTGTCGGGACAAGCCAGCTATGCCGATGGCGCCAATAAAGGATTAGTAACGTTGATAACCGCTACAGGCAACGACAAAATGGCGAACGTAGTAATCATGACCAATACCGATAAATATCAAAACCAGATACTGGATTTTATAAAAAGCCTCGACCTGAACGAAACGGCAACTGCACAGAACAACAACACAAACGCAGTTTCTCCCACAACTGCTACAACCGGTTCAGGAAATAAAAATCTGTATTCCATTACTGTTCCGCCCACCTGGAGTTTAAATGCAGGTGGAAATAGTTTAATGTTAGAGAAAAACACCACTACAGGAAAAAGAATTATTGAGTTTATGAGTATGATAAAATCATCGGGTAATTTAGAAAATGATATGTCGCATATTTTTTTCGAGGTGTTTGATGGCTGGGAAACACGGATTCCAGGTATCACAGTATTTACAGAAGCTGAGTGCGAAAAAGGGACGACCTGCCAGGGATTGAATTATTATATGATGTCCAATAGCATAAAGAAAAAAGGTGGGTATGATGTGATCAAAGCAACTGTATTGCTTGTACAAGCTGGCGATAAAGTAGCCATTATTAATTCTACGGATAACATTTTAGGTGGTGAGGTAGAAATGGCTTTACACTTTTTATTATTTAACCTGAGAATAAAAGGACTGGGCGAAAAAAGTATAAATTATAAACAACAACTGATAGGCACCTGGGCATCAGGCAGCGGCACCTATGGTAATAGTTTGAATTCAGCCACCATCTACACAGCAGACGGAAAATCTTATGTTACGATACAATCTTCAACTACTTCAGGTTATGATTATTATAATAACCTGATAAAAACCAAACAATTTAAAAGTCAAAGCGAGTATAGCTTTACTGAAAATGTATTGGTAAGGAAATCGTCATCGGGAAGTGAAAGTAAATATTTTATACGGTTCTATTCCCGCAGATACGGTGACAGGCCATGGGAAAGTTATATGAGTTTGTATGACTGTAACTATGATAAAAACAAAATAGAAGCGGTTCTTCATTTTCATAAGATTTGATTTTAACAATGAGAAAAATACAATCCATCTTCGTCCTTTTCTTTACGCTATATTTTGTGCCTTGCAAAGCGCAGAGTGACCAGGAACTGAGCAGGGATTCATGAGAATTGGTGCATATTTTAGTTTTTTCCCTAAAAACAAAAACCCTGCAATCATTTGATTTGCAGGGTTTTGTATAATTTTGATATTGAATCTTGTGATCCCGCTGGTATTCGAACCTAGTCCAAAAATCAGCGTTTAAACAGTATTTAGAGTGGTTTTGTATTTCGACTCCCCGAATAACGCACCTTTTTTGCAATATGTTTTAGCTGCAAATGCTATATGTAAATATAAAAAATTTTAACTTGATCAAATAGAAAGTGAACACATATTTTATTCGGAAATTTCTCCCATCAATTTGCTTTTTTAATCTCTGTCCTCCTATTTGCCTGATGTTCTTCTTTCGAACAGGCAACTCCGTTAGCGCAGCGGTTTAGCAACCTTGTCTCGCCATATCCATGCGCGGTGATTCGGTCTCTTGCTATTCCCTTCCCTACAAGATACGCAACAGCGCTTTCTGCTCTTTTCTGCGAGAGCCACTGATTGTAAACATCAGAACCCCTGCTATCGGTATGGGAACTCAGTTCCAGTTTGAGGTTGGGATACTTGTTTAGCAACACCAATACTTTATCGAGTTGTACAGCCGCATCAGGACGAATATTGTGTTTATCAAAATCATAATGAATATTTGGCAAAACAATAGCCTGGTCTGTAAAGAAATGCAAGTAAAGGTCTTGAATATATCTTCTCGCAGTGTCTGTTTTTACCTGTTCAATTGCCTGTATGTAATTGGGTTTAGAACCCGTTAGTTTGTAGCTGCTATTTTTCGCTACCTTGAACTGATAAAATCCTTTGGCATCCGTAAGCAAATCCTGTGATTTTCCATTAATTAGTTCAAGTGTTACTTTCGCGCCTGCAATCGGTATTTTGGTTTCCTGATCATATACAACACCCGTCAAAATTACATTTTCGTCAATTGGGCGGGGAATAAACAAACTGTAAATATCGTCTGCCCCATTTCCCCCCTCCCGGTTGGAGGAGAAGAGGTAGCTGCCGGGTACATTTGACAGGGAAATTGCAAAATCGTCCCTTGAGGTATTTACCGGGTATTTAAAGTTTATAATATTGGGTGTACTGTTTAAATTTGAGACTTTAAAAATATCCAGGCCACCCATTCCGATATAGCCATCACTGGCAAAGTAAAAGTCTCCGTTTGATGCCATAACCGGGCTGCGTTCATTGCCCGGGGTATTCAGAGTGGCTATGTTTTGAACCTGTCCCCAGGCATTATCAGCATTGCGGACTATGTAATAAAGATCTGTACCGCCCTTCCCCCCGGGCATATTGGAAGAGAAATATAAGGTGTCGCCTGTCAGAAACGGATCGCTTACAGAGTAAGATCCTACATTATTAATTGGTAAGGGAACAGGCTTTTCCCAAACACCCAAACTATTTAAACGGCTGCTGTAAATCTCTACGTTGATGGTGCTGATTTTTTCATAGGGTTTAATGCTTTCCGGAATCCGGGTGAGGGTAAAGAACATTTCATTACCGGCCTGGTTAAAAGTTGCGGTGCCCAGGTGGTAATTGGTCCCTGGATCAATAGGAAAAATACTCAGGCTATCTCCTGCACTAAAATAGAGGTGGTTGTAATTATTGCCTGTCCACAGGTAAATCTTATCATCGGGTTTGATCAATCTGCCATCAAAACGAAGAAAGGGCCTGTGCTTTTGTACGGATGATCCCGGACTTTGAGGCCAGCTGCGATCTGATGTGAACACCAATCCGTTTTTATAGGCAACTGGTCCCCAGTCTGCTTTTTGCGAATTAAGCCGGGCTTGGTTTTCAATTTTGACATTAACGGGGCTGGCCGTCCATGCTTTAGCCGAATCACAGGAAGAAATAAGCCGTTCAATCTGCTGGTCATTTACTGAACTGTCGCCCTTGATCTGATATCTGCGAAAAGCGGATTTGGCAAGATCGTATTTTCCATTTGCCTGCAGCATTAAACCATAAGCAAGGGTAGTTTTGGTAGCAGCATCGGGCATGCTATCTGCCCTGCTATACCATTTTTCTGCTGCTGCGTAGTTAAAAGTTTTCCGGTAACTTTCTGCTAGACGCTCAGTGATGTATGTTGTAGGGTTCCGTTTATAAGCCTCCATGTATAAAGTAACCGCCTTTGTAAAATTATAAAGCTCGAATTGCTTGTCAGCTTCCTTGCGTACGGCCTGCCCCTTAGCTGTAAGGGCAATTAAACAACAGGCAACAATTATGATGTAGTTTTTCATTTGAGAATATTTTTGTGAGTGTAACTCATGATTATTTCATTTGATTTTGCGCTAAAATTAAAATACCCTTTGTGTTGCCATTCTAAGGCGCGTCCTGCCAAAATAATAAGCCAATGAGAATTCGTGGCTTCCACCACTATACCCCTGTAAAGGGCCTACAGAAAAATCATAGGCATACCCAAGGCGGATATTGCTTTGAGGAAAAACCTCTATTGCGGCAACTAGTGCATCACTGTTGCTCAAATTTCTCTGTAAATGTGGTTTATCCCATAACTTCACCCCGGTCCGGTAGGACCCGCCCAGCCACAGGCTTTCCCCGAAAAGAATGAAAGCATTAAGGTCCAGATTCGTGGGGCCGGCGAAGTCTTCTTTCAACAGGAAAGAGGGCTTGAGTTTAATATTCGTAGTAAGGGGAACAAGCATGCCAGCCGTCAGATAGGCATGGATCTGGGGTTTAGCCAGGTTCCTAAATTTTTCATCATTGTACTGGGAGGCGATCAGGTTATCTGCTGAAATTCCCGCAAAATATTTGTCATTTGCAAAGTAAACCCCAAAAGCAGCATTGGGAACAATGAGGTTCCTGGAGGCATTAAAGCTGGACTCCGGATCATTTGTGGAGAGCTTGTCCGCATCGATTCCATATTGAGCCATTCCTCCGCTTAGACCAAAAGCGAGCCTGGAGCTGCCCTCAGCATTAAAGCGGATCCGGTAGGCATAACTTAGGTAAACTGCGTTATTCTGCTGTGCGCCAAGCCTGTCGTTCAGGGCTTGCAAGGCAAGGCCTACATTTCCGTCATTGGCAATGGCATCTACGGCAATGCTGGCTGTCTTAGGCGCACCTGTTATTCCTGTCCACTGACTGCGATAAAAACTATGCACATTTAAGACCTCTTTATAGCCGGCATAAGCCGGATTTATATATATGCCATTGAATAAATATTGACTGAACTGGGCATCCTGTTGTCCAAAAACCAATTGGCTTATAGAAGTGAATAATGCAGCTAATAGGATGAATTGCTTTTTCATAGGATTAATTTTTAAATGCACTATTGGTTTGATGTTCTTAACAAGGTGATATATCCCTTATAGGTCAGCCAGTTCGATGTTGTATTTTTTTTCACCCTGAGTACATAATAATAGGTGCCTTCATTGAGCCCTTCGCCCAACCAATCGTTCTTATAGTCAGTTTGTTTGTAGACTTCATTTCCCCAGCGGTTTACAATGATCAGATTATTTTGTAAATACTGATCTAAGCCCCTGATTTCGAACCGGTCATTGCGCCCATCTCCGTTGGGTGTAAATAAGGTTGGAATATTGAGAACTTCACCATCAAAGAGCACTATTACGGTAGGGTTATCATTGTCCTGGGCTGTACCCGATACATCACTCACTGTAGCCCCTCCAGCTGCAACCGCGTCCGCCCTGGCAGTATTGGTAACCAGATTGGCTGTTTTATCTGCCGGAGTTGCGGTATACAAAACTTTTACCGAGGTACTTTGTCCTGGAGCAAGCGTAGCTGTAATTGCCCTGCCGCTAATACCTAGTTTGGTATCGGTCAAAGAAACATTGTGTAGCGTAATGTTGCCTGTATTTGTAAACACAAAGTTATAGCTCACTGAATTTCCATCTGGCGATACAACCGCCGTTTTAACCAGAGTTATAGACGGAATAGATGATATTTGTGTAAAAGTTGGCATATCATTGGTCTGGGCCGTACCCGAAACATCGCTCACCGTACCGCCATCAGGGGCCGTGCCAGTCACCGTGGCCGTATTGCTCACCGCGCCAGCATCAAGGTCAGACTGTTTGATTATATAGCTGGCTGTCGCCGTGCCCGATGCGCCGGGGGCCAGTACCGCAGGGCTTAGTGCCAGGGCCGTACTGCCCGTCAGCGCATCGTTGATGTTC
>NZ_JACHCW010000022.1:46743-72818 GCF_014200825.1 Pedobacter sp. AK017 | reverse complement strand
TTAGGGTGTATAACTCAAATAAAAATAAAAATACTGGGTGTATAACCAGATTGAAATTAATTCATTAACCTGTATAGCTATAAACGGATAAGACACAGATGAGCGCACTTAACACCTGGATATGCCTTAGTTATTACCTTGGTCGTACCTTGTTCGTAAAAAGTACCTGTTTTGCTAACAAGGTACGACCAAAGTACGACCAAGGTATGCCTGAGGTTGAAGAGAGGCGCTAATTTACCGTAGTCATGAATGACTTAACAGCAGTTGCAGGTAGGAGCTGGAAAAAATAATAGCCGGCCTATGCGATACAACAGTGATTTTTAAATATATTCGCCTAAGTAAGGGCTTACTATGATCCGAGTTTTAAGCCATAAAGGCCCTGATGAACCAACCAAACCAAAACACAAAATGAAAGAAGAAATTCAAGACGGATCTTTTAAAAGAGAGCTTGGCCTGCTGGATGGTACAATGCTTGTTGTTGGATCGATGATCGGTTCAGGGATATTTATAGTAAGTGCTGATATTACCAGACAGGTTGGTTCGGCCGGATGGCTGATATTGATCTGGGTGCTTACCGCCCTGATCACCATTATCGCCGCAGTAAGTTATGGCGAGCTGAGTGCAATGTTCCCTAAAGCGGGCGGACAATATGTTTACCTGAAAGAAGCGTACAATAAACTCATTGCATTTTTGTATGGATGGAGTCTGTTTGCCGTAATACAAACTGGTACTATAGCTGCGGTAGGGGTGGCTTTCTCAAAGTTTGCTGCTTATCTGTTTGAACCTTTTAGTGAAAATAACATCCTGTGGCAAATCCAGACCGGGATCGGCGATAAAGGATTGCCCCAATATTACAGTATCAGTGCAGCACAGCTGGTCTCAATTGTAACTATTGTATTGCTTACTTATGTGAACAGCCGTGGGGTTAAGGACAGTAAGATCCTGCAAACGGTACTAACGATCATTAAAATTTTATCGCTTTTCGGACTTATCGTATTTGGTTTTACCCTTGCTGCTAAGGCCGAGGTATGGAATGCCAATTGGGCCAATGCTTTTGAGACCCGCTCTTTTAGTTTGGAAACGATGACCTGGACACCCATTAGCGGTAGTTTATTGCTTTCGGGTATTGCGGCAGCCATGGTAGGCTCTATTTTTTCGGCCGATGCCTGGGCCGGTGTTACTTTTATCGCCGGCGAAATTAAAAATCCGCAACGTAATGTGGGTTTGAGTTTATTTTTGGGTACGCTTATCGTAAGCATCATTTACGTACTGGCCAACCTGATGTATGTGGCCGTATTGCCCCTGGATGTGATTACCACCGCCAAATCAGATCGTGTAGCCGTAGTGGCCGCACAATATATTTTCGGACAGGCGGGTACCATTATCATCGCTGTAATGATCATGATCTCTACTTTTGCCTGTAACAATGGATTGATTATGGCGGGTGCCAGGGTTTATTATACGATGGCCACCGATGGATTGTTCTTTAAAAAGGCAGCCAAATTGAACCGCTTTGATGTACCAGGCTGGGCTTTATGGGTACAGGGTCTATGGGCTTCGGCTTTATGTCTGACAGGAAGATACGGTGCCCTGCTTGATTTTGTGGTAATCATTGTATTGATCTTCTATATCCTTACCATTTACGGAATTTTTATTCTGAGAAGAAAGATGCCAGATGCGGAACGCCCATACCGGGCTTTTGGTTATCCGGTACTGCCTTTTCTGTACATAGTAGTGGCCTCAGCTTTGTGTATTGCCCTGCTCATCTATAAAACGGATACCTGTGGCTGGGGTGTGCTGATCATGCTGATCGGAATTCCTGTTTATTACATGACCAGACAAAAGGAATAGATTTATAATTGCCGTTATTTTCTGTTTGTTTTATGGAGCTGTGAGAGATCATAATGACCTGCCGATGTCAATTATTTCCTTAATAATAATTACTTTTGCTAAAAATAGTAGTATTACTGAGATTTAGCAGATGACCGTAACTGTACTCCCAATTATAGAACCCGATACCAAGCCGGCTGCACCCCTGGCAAAAGTGATGAACGAAAGACTTACCCGTTTTGCAAGAGCGCTGCAGGAAGTACACCTTAAAAGACTGGAATCTGCTGAGCCTTTGTTTGAAGATGTAGTGGTTTATATTAGCTACAACAGTAAATACAGCATCCGCTGGAAAATTGTGAATGATGTACCTGCAAATATTGAAGCAGAGGTTGCAAATGAATGTGCGAAATTGGGTTATATCAAATGGAGAACCACCGCATTTGGAGTGATCGATAAATCCTGAACCATAAATTTGGTATTCATCAGCACTATTTGTGTAAATAGTTCGTTTTAATTGAGTCTCTCCTTTAAAACCCGCTACATATTTTTTATTATTACGGACACAAACACAAAAACAAATGAAATTTTTAAGAACCAGTTTATTCTTGGCAGTCATCGGCTTGCTTGCGATCTCGGTACAGTCCTGCAAAACAAAAAAAGTTATTGCCAAACCTGTACCTGTTGAAAAGCCTGCGCCAGTTGTTGAAGAGAAAAAGCCTGAACCGGCTCCGGAACCAAAACCAGAGCCTGCCCCGGTAGAAGAAAAGCCAAATTACAATTTTAGTAATGTTCAGTTTGAATTTAATTCTGGAGTGTTGAAAACAGCTTCTTTTGAAGTACTTGATAGGATTGCAGCAGAAATGAAGAAAGATCCCTCTGCAAAGTTTGTTTTAAACGGCCACTCCTCTATTGAAGGCTCTGCTGCACACAATATGTCTTTGTCGGTAGACAGGGCAAATTCTGTAAAGCTTTACCTGGTTAACGCAGGGGTAAGTGCGGCTAACCTTTCTATAAAAGGATACGGTGCCACACAGCCGGTTGCCAGCAACAGCACGGAAGAAGGCAAGGCCCAGAACCGCAGGGTTGAATTTAAAAAACTGAATTAAAATAGTTCAACAACACATTGAAAGGGGAGGCGTTACAAAAGGTGTCCCCTTTCAGTTTATTTAAAATTAAAAGCCGTACTTTTGCAAAAAAAAAGAACAGCATTGGGAACTCCGGTAGATTTAGGTATAAAAGGATATAACAATTACGGTACGCACCTTAAAGAGAAATACAAAGGACAGCGGGTATTTAAAGTAATTGTTGACGGTGGCTTTACCTGTCCCAATCGGGATGGCAGTAAAGGCTATGGTGGTTGTACCTATTGTAATGTAGATTCTTTTACACCCGAACTTTCCCGTAAACTTCCTACCGTTCGCGAACAGTTGGAACAAGGCATGGAGCGCGGAAAGAATTTTTATAAAGCCGATAAGTTTATTGTTTATTTTCAGCCCAATACCAATACTTATGCACCTGTACATTATTTAAAGATGATGTACGATGAAGCGCTTTCTATAAATACTGCAGATGTGGTTGGGTTTTCTGTTGGTACAAGGCCGGATTGCATCGACGCTGAAAAAGTGGCCTTACTGGAAAGTTATGCTGACCGTTTTGATGTAGACCTGGAAATGGGTATGGAATCTATATATGATGAAACTTTAAACCAGATCAACCGGGGCTGCAGCCACGGAGAATTTGTAGCTGCTGTTAAATTACTTGAAAATTCTAAACTTGATCTTTGTGTACATACCATTTTTGGTTTTCCCTGGGAAACCGAAGAAATGATGTTGGGTTATATTCATGAAATTAACCGCTTTCCGCAAATTAAATTCGTAAAATTCCACCACCTTCACATTGTAGAAGGCTCAATAATGGGTGTTAAATATAAAAAACAACCCTTTAAGCTGTTTTCACTAGAAGAATATACCGATCTGTTGTGTAAGCTGATCCCTTTACTGCGTCCGGACATAGTCATACAACGGTTATTTGGCATTTCCGACTGGGATTTATTGATTGCACCCAATTGGGGCATGAATAAGTCTGCCATACAGACTTATATTGATAAAGAAATAGAAAAAAGAGGAGTTGTTCAGGGAAGTGCTTATTTTCCTGTTGCTATATAAGCCCTAACAACAATTAACTAATCCTACATTATCCTTTCTCCCCGCTGGCCATGCAAAGCATTGGTCAATATTGTCATTTACTTTCGTTTCACCTTCTGTTTTCTTGAAACCTTACACATGTTAGGTGTTTTTTATGGTTTTTCTGTTTTTGATTGATATTTTTCGATTTTAATTCTTATTTGTTGTGATTTTTATCTGTTTTCATGTGATTTTTATTTTTTTATCAAAAAATAACCTTGTTTTAGTGTATAATATTAGGAATATATAAAAAATAACCTTTGAAATTATTATTTTGTTATGTTTTTAATTGATTTTTAATGAATATTACAACGTTTTCGTGGAAAATGGTTGATTTAAAATGCTAATTGTTGGAATTTATTACTAGTTTTATAAAAAAAATCAAATAAATAATAATTATAACTAGTAAAAATCTAACATTATGGCAAAAGTTTTATTTAAACAGTGGGGCCCCTTTGCAGTTTTATTAATAATTGCAATTCTTGCTCTATTTATTCCCTTACTTCCTAATTTTGATGAGGGAAAATACAATGCAGCTGACGTTGCATTCGTATTGGTTGCTGCAGCATTGGTATTTTTGATGACTCCAGGCCTTGCTTTCTTTTACGGAGGAATGGTGCATCGTAAAAATGTGCTTTCAACTATGATCAAAAGTGTGGTTGCTGCCGGAGTAATTACTGTATTGTGGGTGGTTGTAGGCTTTAGTCTTGCATTTGGAGATTCGATTGGTGGCTTTATTGGTAACCCTTCTACCTATCTCTTTTTTCAGGGTGTAAATTCAGGTCCGGCATGGGGAACAATCCCACTCTCGCTTTTTGCTGTTTTCCAGTTGATGTTCGCCATCATAACTCCGGGTTTGGTTGTAGGGGCAGTAGCAGAACGTATCCGTTTTACATCTTACATCCTGTTTATTGTAATGTTTGCTTTGTTTGTGTATTCTCCACTGGCGCATTGGACATGGCATCCGGAAGGCATGCTGTTTAAAATGGGTGTGCTTGATTTTGCAGGTGGTACAGTTGTACACATCTCTGCAGGTATGGCAGCTTTAGCAGGCGCCCTGGTGTTAAAAAGAAGAAAGAGTCACCTGGAACATAAAGAAGTTCCACCAGCAAATATTCCATATGTACTGATCGGTACAGGTTTACTCTGGTTCGGATGGTTCGGTTTCAACGCTGGCTCTGCGCTGGGTGCAAATGCTTTGGCTGTTTCTGCTTTCTTAACTACAAATATCGCTGCTGGTGCTGCTGGTTTATCCTGGATGTTCTTTGATGTTTCCAGAGGTAAAAAACCTTCGGTATTGGGCTTCTGTATTGGTGCTGTTGTTGGTTTGGTGGCCATTACACCTGGTGCCGGCTTTGTGAGTATTCCTTCCAGTATTTTCATTGGTGTAATTGCTGCGGTAATCTCTAACCTGGTTGTTTCATGGAAGCAAAAAACCTCATTGGATGATACTTTGGATGTGTTCCCTTGTCATGGTGTAGGTGGTATTGTGGGCATGTTGTTAACTGGTGTGTTCGCTACCAAAACGGTAAATCCGGCAGGTGTGGACGGATTGCTTTATGGCAATGTTGAGTTCTTCTTTACGCAGCTTAAAGGTGCCGTTATTGTGATCATATTTAGTTTTGTAATGTCATTCATCATCTTCAAACTGATTAACCTGGTGCAGCCAATCCGCGTTACTTCAGAAGAAGAAGAAGAAGGTCTGGATGCCTCTCAACATAACGAAAAATATACTCAGGGCACATTGATTGTTGCCGGTCAGGAAGTCGAAAATACCTTTTAATCAAAATTTTTAACCATCTAAATTCTCAACCTCAAACCGAAAAATTATGAAATTAAAATCCGTATTCACCTTAGCCTTACTCAGCCTGGCCTCTGCTACTTTTGCGCAAGAGACCGCAGAAGCACCTTTGCAAATTTCAGGATCAGTAGATACCTATTTTAAGTATGACTTTGCAAAAGCACCAAATATCAAAACTTATTTTGCAAACGAGCAGAATTCGGTTTCGATAGGTATGATCGATCTGGCTTTAAAAAAAACCACAGGTAAGGCATCATTTGTTGGAGAACTGTCTTTTGGACCACGGGGACAGGCCCAGTCAATTTTGCCTAGTGGGGATGGTGAGTCATTTCACATTCAGAACCTGTATGTAAACTATGCTTTTACCGATAAGTTTACAATGACTGCTGGTTATATGGGCACATTTATTGGTTATGAAGTGATATCGCCGGTAGCCAATTTCAATTATTCAACCTCTTATCTTTTTGGTGCCGGCCCTTTTCAGAATGCTGGTATTAAAGGTACCTATGCGTTCTCTGATAAAGTTAGCCTGATGCTGGGCTTGTTTAATGACTGGAATGCCTATCAGGACCTGAATGGCGTATCTTCTGTAGGGGCACAGCTAATGGTTTCTCCTGTTAAAGGCTGGACAGCTTATATCAATGTATTGAACGGATATCACTCAGCAGGCGGCTATGGATCGGGAACCATTGTTGACCTGACCACGACTTATCAGGTAACGGACAAATTTAAATTAGGTTTAAATGCGGCCGACTATTCTGCCTCTAATGATAATGGTGGTTATACGGGTGCGGCTTTGTACCCACAATATGCATTTACACCGGCCGTTTCCCTGGGTTTAAGGGGCGAGTATTTTAACCTCAAAGGTGTTGCAGGTGCTGCTGATGCAGGGATCATTTCAGGAACATTATCTGCAAATATCAAAGCAGGTGGTTTAACTTTTATTCCTGAAGTTCGTTTTGATAATGATAAAGATTATACGCAGTCTTTCTTTAAAAGCGATGGTATTACACCTACAAAGTCGGCTTCACAATTCTCGCTGGCTGCGGTTTACGCATTCTAGTCTCAATTACGTTTATCTTAGGCCACCGGTATTCATCCGGTGGCTTTTTTATATCTTTATGTTATGAAAGTTCTTATGCTGACAATTTTATTGTTTTTTACCGCTTTAGTTTTCGGACAGGAAAAGCCATTGGCTAATGACGACAGGGGGAAGCTGATCTATTACGAAGTGGTGGAGTCAAAGGGACAGTCGGGCGACATTTTGAACAGCAGGGCAGCTGCTTTTTTTAAAAAGTCGGCCAAATCATTGAAAGTGAGATCTGCCACTACAGATTCATTGATCCGGGCTTCCGGAAAAATGATCATCAATAAAACAGCATTGGTTTTAAGCCGTCCTTCCGGTGAGGTACTTTACAATTTTTATGCAGAAACAAAAGATGGTAAATATCGGTTTTGGTTAACGGATTTTAATTTTATCCCTTATCAAAGGGATCGTTATGGAAATTTCGTGCCCTCAACCACAGTAGAAACCCCACTTGAAAATAAACCGGGTAAGTTAAATGCAGCCGAGTGGAATGCCTATATAAAAGCCACAACTACAGAGGTGAATGCGATAGCGTTACGTTTTAAGGAGGATATGGCAAATAAGGCCGTTGTTCTGCCTGCAGTTAAGGCTGCACCAGTTAACCCTAATAAAAAATGGTAATCAGTGTACCATTTTATCAGCACAGGTTGAACTGGCGAAAGCTTCAGGTTTTGCCTTGAAGATGAAGCCCATGCTTAAAATATAACCCATGGCCTCGTTCAATGCTTTGTTTGATTTAAACATCGGATTGGTGTTGATATCGGCATGCACCTCAAGGTCTACATTGTACAGGTCCAGGAGGTCGCAGATCGAATAAGCAGTTTCAATTGATTTCTGTACTTCAACCAGCATTCTTTCTTTAATGCTCATTTTTTGAGCAGTTTTTTCCTGATGGATATACATGAAGCCCCCATGATGCTCTCTTAGCAAAACAATTACTGTAGCGAAATCGGTAAGAGGGCCTTTAACCTGCGAATCTGTACCGATGCATACTTTAAGCCGGTAACCGTTGTCACTTTCTCTGATGATGGCGTTTTCTACTTCTTCCAAGATGGACGAGTGAATGATCTCGCCACTAAATTTCTTCCAGGTCATACGTTATGGTGTTACAGTTTAAACAACCCGTATTCAGGTTTCCTAAAAATAAGTTGATAAAATTAAAAACGTGTTAATTTGCTATTGTTTAATTGCTAACAATTATCTAGTTGTCAACACTTTATTGCTATATTGAAACCCTTTTAAACAAGGATTGTTATAATAAGGTAGGTAGGTCTGCGTTTTATAAGTGAACCATAACTAAATATAAGCATTATGAAGACAGAATTGTTAAATGAATTTTATCTGTTACAACAAAGCCGGGCTCCAATGGCTTATCAAGAAATAATGGAAGAAAGGGTTTATACACCGCTTGAGCGGGTAAATAATAAAATGACTACCTGGATTTCAGAAAGAGGGCATATGCTGATGAACCTTGATGTGCGATTAAACAGCTCATTAAAGCACCTTAGAAAGAAGTATCTGAAATTTTAATCCCTTAATTCCGCTATCTTTGCACCATGATGGTAAACAAGGTACTTGAACGGTTAAAGATTGACAGGCTGAATCAAATGCAGCTGGAAACCCTGGCTGCAAGTAAAAAAGGGCAAGATGTACTGTTGCTTGCGCCTACAGGATCTGGTAAAACCCTAGGCTTTTTACTGCCCTTGTTAAATAATTTAGACCCAGCTATAGTAGGTGTACAGGCTTTAGTGCTTGTGCCTTCCCGTGAACTGGCTTTGCAGATAGAAATGGTATTCAGGCAAATGGGTACAGGCTTTAAAGTAAACTGCTGCTATGGTGGCCATCCTGTTAAAACAGAGCGGAACAATTTTGAACAGCCCCCTGCCGTACTTATTGGTACACCTGGAAGGATTGCCTATCATCTCCGTCACGAGAATTTTGACGAATCCGGAATTACAACACTGGTTTTGGATGAATTTGATAAGGCCCTGGAGTTTGGCTTTCAGGAGGACATGTCCTATATCATACGGAAATTACTTTCCTTAAAACAACGTTTATTGACCTCGGCAACTTCGATGGAGGAAATACCAGGTTTTACCGGGATTGATCAGCCTGTTGAGGTCAATTTTTTAAAGGATGTTGCAGCAGCACCCGATCTGGAGCTGAAAAAGGTAAATACTACAGCTGCCGATAAACTGGATACCCTGTTAAGGCTGATCTGTAAGATCGGTGATAAAAGAACATTGATCTTTTGTAACCACAGAGAAACGGTAGACCGGATCAGCGACCTGCTGATCGATCAGGATCTGGCACACGATATTTTTCATGGTGGTATGGAGCAGGATGAGCGGGAACGTGCATTACTGAAATTCAGGAATGGGAGCATTAAAATCCTGATCACTACAGATCTGGCTTCACGGGGGTTAGATATTCCCGAAGTAGAATGTATCATCCATTATCAGCTGCCTTATACAGAGGATGCATTTTTGCACCGTAATGGGCGTACAGCCCGTATGAATGCAAAGGGAACGGCTTACCTGGTCATAGCAGAGGACGAAAAATATCCTTTTCTGAAAACTGACATCAAAACAGAGGAACTCAAAGGTAATTTTCAGCTTCCTAAAGACAGTGAGTGGCAAACCCTTTATATTGCTGCAGGCAAAAAAGATAAGGTGAACAAGATAGATATTGTTGGCCTGTTGCTAAAAAAGGGGGGGCTGCAGAAGGACGAGGTGGGTTTGATAGAGGTAAAAGACCAGGTATCTTATGTTGCTGTAAAACGCAGTCTGGTTAACCCTGTGTTAAGGGCGCTGGCAAACGAAAAAATAAAGAATAAAAAGGTAAAGATTGAAATAGCAATGTAATATGAGTAATAACGATATTTTTAAAAAGCTGCGCGTAGCGCTGGCGCTTACCAACGATGACATCATTAAAATAATGGAGCTGGTAAATTTTAAGGTAGGTAAAAGTGAGCTGGGGGATATTTTCAGGAACAATGACCATCCTAATTTTAAACCTTGCGGGGATCAGATCCTTCGTAATTTTTTAAATGGCCTTGTGATTTATAAACGAGGACCGAGGCCACCCAAGCAGGAGCAGGAGAAAACGAAAGCTTAAAATTTTCTGTCGAGTTCCTTGGCGTGCAGATTGATCTTTTTTACTATAATATCCAGTTCGCTGGCCGAAACACTCAGCAGGTCTACCAGTCTGGGGTCCAAAGGCTCCATAGGGTCGCATGTTTTCATCAGTTCCGCCAATCCCAAAATATTGCTGACAGGCTTTCTGATCTCGTGAGAATTGGTCCAGGCTATTTCACGTAACCTTTTTTCATTCCTGATGTTCTGGTCAATATCTATGGCAATAACCGCGTAGGCCTCTTGAGCCTGGAATTTCACAGAGTGGTGGGAGATGAGTACATAAAATAAGTCCCCATTTTTTTTCTGATGTAACCAGATGCCCGTGTCATGTCCTTCATCATGGGCTGAATACAAATAGTCTTTTAACTTTTTACGCTCCACTTCGGGCCGTATATCCAGGGCCGACATTTTGAGCAGCTCTTCACGGCTGTATCCATATTTTCTCACCATCACGTCGTTTACAGCCAAAAACCTGAATCCGGATTTCTCCATAACATATACAGCGCCCGGTGAGCCTTCAAATAATTTATAATAATTGTCTTCAATGGTTGAGAGATCTTTATAATGTATGCCAAGTAATATATATAATGCCACTGCAGTAATCAGGATGAACAAGATATACTTATAATGGTGCAGAAAGCGAAAATCTGTTTCCGGATGCTTGCTGTCGAAAACATTGATCAATACGCTTGCTACAAACAGTAAGGTAAAACCAATCAGCAGGTAGAGCAGGACAATCTTTTTTTTAATACGGATATGATTAGCTAAAAGAGGTTGAGTGCGGGTTTTCATAGGTTAAGGATGTATGCTTAAAAATAGTGAAATAACATGAATCTGGTGATAAAAATCTAGATACGCAGGCTTATACCCCAAATGAAGAAAAATTTAAGGATATTTATGTGGTAGAAAAACAGAAATACTGCAGGACGTAAAGGCACTGAAGTAAAAATTACTAATTTATAGCTTTATTCCTTCGGGAATAATTAAACCGATTAAATTGATACATGGAAACGACTAAAATTGGTAATTATCGCTGGATTGTTTGCGGACTGCTCTTCTTTGCAACAACCATTAATTATATAGACCGGCAGGTGATCGGGTTGTTAAAACCCACGCTGGAAAAAGAGTTTCACTGGACAGAGGTCGATTACGGCTATATCGTGATGGCCTTTGCCGGTATGTATGCGCTGGGCTATGTGGTTTTTGGTAGTTTTATTGATAAAGTTGGTACCAAGATCGGTTATAGCATATCTGTTATAGTGTGGAGCATCGCTGCCATGCTGCATGCTGTAGTTAAAGGCACAGTAGGTTTTGGTATGGCCAGGGGATTGCTGGGGCTATCAGAAGCTGGTAATTTCCCTGCGGGTGTTAAAGCTGTGGCAGAATGGTTCCCCAAAAAAGAACGGGCCCTGGCTACAGGAATATTTAATTCTGGTACCAGCATCGGTGCAGTGGTGCCCCCAATTCTGGTACCCTGGATTTTGGGTATCTACGGATGGCAGGAAGCCTTCTGGATCACGGGCGCGCTGGGCTTTATCTGGCTCATATTCTGGTGGATCTTTTATGAAATCCCATCCAAACAAAAGCGGCTTAAAAAGGCCGAGTATGATTTTATACACAGCGATCCAGATGATGAGCTGCAGGAAAAGCCGGTTAAATTGAAATGGATCCAACTGCTTGGCTTACGCCAAACCTGGGTATTCATTGTAGGTAAGGTACTTACCGATCCGATCTGGTGGTTTTTCCTGTTTTGGTTACCGGCGTATTTTGCAGATACTTTTGCGTTAGACCTTAAAAAACCCAGCCTGCACCTTGCCGTAGTTTACGCAGCTACAACTTTTGGCAGCATTGGCGGGGGCTACCTGTCGTCTTATTTTATCAAACGCGGATGGCCGGTACTTAAAGCCAGAAAAACCACTTTGCTCATAGTAGCCATTGCAGTAGTGCCTATATTTTTTGCCCAGTTTGCTCCTAATATCTGGGTAGCGGTGGCCATCATCAGCATTGCAACCGCTGCGCATCAGGCATGGAGTGCCAATATTTTTACCATCGTTTCAGATATTGTGCCTAAACAAGCCGTAAGTTCTGTGGTAGGAATAGGTGGCATGTCGGGTTCCATTGCTTCAACTTTATTTCCGCTGCTGGTGGGTTCACTGCTTGCCTATTATAAAAATATCGGTAACATTGGTGCTGCTTACAATATTTTGTTCATCATCTGTGGCTGTGCCTATTTCCTGGCATGGTTCATTATACAAATGCTTACCAAAAAAATGAAACCTGTTGATTTTAGTAACCTATAACAATGAAATACGCTAAATTTAATTACCTCATGTTATTTTTGTTCGCCCTTTCCTGCAAATCTCCTTCTAAGGAAAACGATGCAAAAATTAAACGGATTACACTGGATCCTGGTCATTTCCATGCAGCCCTTGTACAAAAATCCATGTATCCTGATGTAGATTCAACAGTTTACGTCTATGCAGAACCCAGCTTGTATATTCTGCCATCTGTTTCACCGGCAAATCAGTTTGCTTACGAACAGGCACTTAACGATAAGATGAATGCCATTAAAGCCAGGTATCCTGGTATAGAACTGAAAAAAATAGATAAAAGCTGGGAAGTACATGAAGGTAATTGATGCCATTATAAAGTGCCCGGGTAAAAAGCGGGGTAAATTTTCCTGATACAGATAATAAAAGATAAAAAACGTGATATGAGTGAGTTAATTAAAAGTCAGAATTTTCAGCAGGGGAACGATATCCCCTGGGAATATGCATCTCCGGGAATTCAACGGCAGATCTATGGATACGACAACCGTGTAATGCTGATAAAGGTAAAGTTTGAAAAAGGTGCGGTAGGAACAGTTCATGAACACCCTCATACGCAGGTAAGTTATGTAGAAAGTGGCGTTTTTGAACTGACCATTGATGGGGAGGCACAGATATTAAAAACCGGTGATGGTTTTTATGTCCCACCCAATACCTTACACGGATCAGTTTGTCTGGAAGCCGGTGTATTGATCGATGTGTTTAGTCCTCACCGTGAAGACTTTTTATAGCAGGATACTTGCAGCAGTAATATTTGCACAAGGCGGGACCACCAAACAAACGTAAAGCAGAAATTACTCAGGGGCTTAAATAAGAGGTAAAACTTACCAATGCCCAGTTTTTCTGCAACTCAGCTCAGGGAATTCAGTAGCCGGACGTTTACCTATTTGGTGTGTCTTATGGTATAACTAAAGAGATGTGGTCAGCATGCCTGATAAATCCGTAATTACGCAAGAATCGGGTTACTATTGTCGTAGTACTTAACGATTTTTGCTTCAAAAGACCGTTATGAACAATATTATTGAACAGCTGAAAGCCAAAAACTGGGATGAAATTGCAGAAAGTTTGAACAAGCAGGGCTTCGCCATCGTTGAAGAGGTATTGTCGTCCGCGCAATGCGAAACATTGATCAACCTGTACCAGGCTAACGATACTTACCGTAAAACCGTAGTAATGGAACGTTACCGCTTTGGGATAGGGGAGTACAAATATTTTCAGTACCCTCTGCCGCAAATCATTACTGACATCCGGCAAACCGTATATCCATATTTGGCCAAAGTAGCCAATAAATGGATGGAAGTTTTAAATATAACCTCCAACTTTCCCTTGCTACATGAAGAACTTAAGGCAAAGTGTCACGCTGGCGGACAAAACAAGCCTACAGTGCTCATCTTGAAATATGGTAAAGGTGGGTTCAATACCCTGCACCAGGATCTTTATGGGGATATTTATTTTCCGATACAGCTGGTTTTGTTTTTGAATGAGCCAGACCAGGATTTTACAGGGGGTGAGTTTGTGTTGACAGAACAAATCCCCAGAACACAGTCAAAGGCCAATGTACTTAAACCCCGAAAGGGTGAAATGTTATTATTTACCACTAACTTTAGACCGGTAAAAGGCAGCAAAGGTTATTACAGGGTAAATATGAAACATGGGGTAAGTACCTTGCATAGTGGCAGCAGACATACCCTTGGCATCATTTTTCACGACGCATTGAGTTAACATGGATTTATTTAATACAGGTACAGCAGCAGATCTAAACTTATTGCCACATGGGGGCATTGTAAATTATTATGGCAAACTTATGTCCCCGGCAACAGCAAACCAATACCTGCAGGTGTTGTTAAATACCATTGAATGGAAAAGTGACGAGGCCATCATTCTTGGAAAACATATTTTTACCAAACGTAAGGTAGCCTGGTATGGCGACCGAGAATTTGAGTACACTTATTCTAATACCACTAAAAAAGCTTTACCCTGGACTGCTGAGCTGCTGGAATTAAAAGCAATGGCAGAACAAAAAACCGGAGAGACTTTTAATTCATGTCTGCTTAACCTTTACCATAGCGGTGATGAGGGCATGGCCTGGCACAGCGATGGAGAAAAGGACCTGAAAAAGAACGGCGCCATTGGCTCAATGAGCTTTGGAGCCGAACGGAAATTCTCATTTAAGCACAAGCAAAGCAAGGAAACTGTTTCCCTGATTCTGGAGCATGGCAGCTTGCTCGTGATGAAAGATACCACGCAAAGCAATTGGCTGCACCGCCTGCCACCTACAAAAATGGTGCACAAAGCCAGGGTAAACCTGACTTTCCGTACCATTACCACTTAAAACTTCCAGATTTCCCAAATCATTCCCGGCTGGATACCTTGTTGGGCATATTTTATTGATTTCTTTGTAGCATCATCTATCTGCATTTCAAAAATGATAAATAATGCAATCACAAATCAAATTACATCTGGCTGCCATACCATCAGGGGGCCAGACGGATGATCCGTTCTACAGTTGCAGTGCCATGCCTTTACGGATGGCGCAGGTTCAGAAATTTGGTATGAACCAAGGCTGTCTACTTGTTCAGTCGGCCAGTCATTACCTGGCCCATATTGAATTGTTCGAGTATAAGCTTGAACAACAAGCAAATATTCATTTCTCTGTAAATGAGCCTTCTTTTTTTATGTATGCCAATCTAAACCAGAATTCCTGCTGGCTGTGTTACCGGCCGGCCGGTAAATACCAGGAAACCATTGCTTCGGGGGCTCATCAGCTGCTACTGATCACCTTCAGGCCCGACTGGCTAATCTATAAATGTCATAAAATGGAAGAATTGAAACCTTTTACGGCATTTTATCGCAATGCGGAAAGCGCATACAACACGCTGCCATCCTTTGATATCGCTGCAAACCTGTTCAACGCTTTACGAAAAATGGATGCCAAAGGCAGCGATTTAATAGCCGATGCAGATGGTTATGTTTTTATTAACCACTGCCTCAATAAATATTACAGGAAGCTTGCCGGGCAAAATCCTACACACAACTATCACTTAGAGAAAGCAGCTGCCATTGCCCGTTTTGTAAGGGAAAATTATGCCTCAGCACTGGTAGATGATCTGTCAAAGATTGCTGATAGGTTTATGGTTTCAGAGCGGAGCCTGGCGCGTCTGGCCAGACTGGCTTTTGGCATCCCATTACACGAGCAGGTAATCAATTTGCGCATGGCTTCGGCTTTTTCGCTGCTTTCTACTACCAACAAACCCATCTATGAAATTGCTCAGCTTAATGGTTACAATGATCCGCATTATTTTAGTAAGGCCTTTAAAAAATACTATGGCATATTGCCAAAAAGTGTTCAGAAACCATCTAAAAAATTAAGTGTTCAAGAAAAAATAACAGGCTAATATCATAAAAAAAATGGGGGTACAATCCTGCCATTCAAACCAATAGTTTTTTTGGCAGAATTGTACATTTTTTTTTAAAAAAATGTAAAGCAATTTTGAAACAGCAAAACGATAAAAAATACCCATTATGCAAATTACACTGAACAAAGAACCCAAATTGCAGTTGTCTGATAAAACAAGGGCAATTATTACAGACATTGCCATTTATCTGTTTGTCATACTTTTTATGTATACAGCAGCAAGTAAATTGTTGACCATAAAATCTTTTGCGAGTACCCTTGCCAAGTCGCCTTTAATCGGGAGTTACAGTCTGATTGTGGCCTGGGCCATACCGATCATTGAAATGGTGATCAGTATTTTGCTGATCATTCCGCAAGTTAAAAAATGGGGACTCTACGCATCATTTTTTCTGATGATCACCTTTACGGCATACCTGATGTACATGGTTTTTTCCGGCAGCAAGCTTCCTTGTCATTGCGGAGGGGTAATCAGTGAAATGACCTGGCAGCAGCACATCTGGTTTAACCTGGGTTTTGTGGCGCTGGCTATTACAGGATTGGTTCTAAACTATAAAAAGAAATAAAGATTTACGCGTAAAAACAGGGAGTTGCCGTAACCTGTATAAATAATGTACAGCAGGGAAAAATCATAAATAATTAATTACAAGCACATGAACAAGTTTAAAAAAGTAGCATTTGGCGTGCTCATCGCCGGTTTAGCGTTTGGGTTTAGCGCCTTTACAACAGTTAACAAAAGAGGAATAGTGGTGTATTATAAAATAGATATGACCAACCCATTGCCCAACAACCCTAATGGTTATTATTACTTTTCTGAAGACAGGTGTGAAGCAGGTGGGGATATATGTACCGCGCAATGGAATATAGGGGGCAATCCTATACCTACCCAGGATGGAGATGCATTACCTAGTACAGGCGTCACTTTCCAGCCAGGTTCGGTCAGATCAGGACATTTCGAATAATATAAATGGAGAGGTGAATTTTAAAAGGTTCACCTCTTCTAGTAAAAAATTAACGCTCATTTTGCTGGATGCCACTTAAGCGAAGTTCTTCCTCATCAATCGGAAAGACATAGCGCTTATCATTCGGTAACAGGGTATAGGTCTGGCCATTCAATACCCTGGTTAAGGCTACTGCAAACCTGCTGTCCCTGTTTAACCTTCTCAAATCGCTCCACCGGATGCCTCTAAAAATCAGCTCTTTTCTTCTTTCTGTCAAAATAAGTCTTAAAACCAAATCTGGATCATTACTTACCATATCTGTATATGCGCCCTTCCATCTGCTTTTCAAAAGATGGTTCAGGTCTGCTAAAGCAGAGGGCAAGTCTCCGTTTCTTGCTTTACTTTCTGCCCTGATCAGATGCAGCTCATCTGTAGCCAGGCCACCAAAAAAGTTTTTGTCGCCACTGTAATTCCCTCGATAGGTTACGCCAGCAGCTACACTTTTGAAGAATAATTGTTTACGATAGTCATCCGCTGCGTAGAGATCATACAGACCAGGTTCTACAATTAAACGCGTAGCATTAAAAATTCCATAAGTAAAAGTGCTGTGAAAAATAACTTCAGTATTAAACCTTTCTACAGGGTAACTGGCATTGTTGTTCAGTTTAGAAAAGTCGAGTAATTCCGATTGGATCTTTAAGGCAGCATCTGCCTTTATTCCGGCTTGGTCATAGTTTTCCATCGCTAAGTAAACCCGTGCCAGCAAAGCATAGACAGCCTGCTTGGAAGGTCTGGTTTTATAAGTTGGATGGCTACCCAGTAAATCTACAGCCAGGCCAAGATCTTTAATAATCTGATCATAGGTTTGCTGAAGCGTACTGCGTTTAACCTGAATGTTTACATTGTATTCCAGCCTTAGCGGTAAGCCCATTTCTGTAATTGCTGTAGATGCTACATAACTTTTGCAATATTCCTGCGCCAGGTGAAAAAAATCAAAAGCCCGTAAGAATAAAGCACTTCCCTTTACATTGTTCCATTCCTGTTGCTCGTTGGCAGCGGGTTTTATCTTTTCAATGCCTTCTAAAATCACATTGGCATTCAAAATGCGTTTGTATGACTCTACCCAATCCGTACTCGCTTCCCCGTTATAAAATTTTGACGTTTGTTCCCAGATATAGGCTGATTTTTCCTGGATAGAAAACAGATTTAGCCATGAGGTATTCGTTATATAGAAATCACCAGCTGCCATTTCCGCTAAACCAGAAGCCTGAAAAATGTTAAAAGTAGTGGAAGTGTTATCCAATAAAGCCTGATAATCTTTTATGGTATTGGGCACAACCAACGATTTATCCGGTTTAGCTTCCAGCCAGGTATTTCTGCAGGATGAGGAAAACATCAGTGGAAACATTAATAACCATATGAAATATCTTGTGCCTTTATTCATCATCATGATTAAAGTTAAAAATTTGCCTTTAATCCAAAAGCAAAACTTTTGGATAGGGGATTGGACAATCTTTCCTTAATAAGCGGAATCACATCCGGGTCTAATCCGAAATCATTTGCCTTCCAGATCATTCCCAGATTACTGGCATAACAGTAAAGCTGAACTTTTTTAAAAGGTATCCTTTTCCAGTTGGTTTGATCAAGGTCATAGCTCAAGCTCACATCCTGCAAACGGATATGATCTCCTTTGGCAACTGTAGCAGAAGAATTGTTATAAAAAATATCCCTGAAACTGTCTGTTGCATAACTGGCCATAGATGGTACATTGGTAATCAGTTCATCCCCGGTTTTTTGCCAGCGGTTCTCATAATCCCTATTCATAAAGAATCCCATATTGCCAGTATATAAGTTTGTATAATTTATACTAGGTTTTCTGAAATAATAGCCTAGTTTATAGCTGATGTTAAAACCCAAAGTAAACTTACGATAAGAAAAAATATTGTTTAAGCCACCGAATACAGTTGGTCTTGCCGGCCCGTTGTATTCCAGATCATTTACAGAAGTGGTATTGACAATTGTACTGTAATTTTTGCTGACCTCATCATTTAAATAACCACGCGGATCACCATTTTCCGGATCAAGCCCCGCCCATTTGTAGCTATAAATTCCATATACTGGCCTTCCCAATACAGGTTTGGTGCTATAAGTCCCCACATAATAAGCACTTCTTGGCTCTATCACATCGTAAGAAGTCACTTTATCTTGTACAAATGAAAACAAAAAGTTAGTGGTCCATTTCAGTTCACCTCTTAAATTTTGTGAAATTAAAGAAACATCCATGCCATTGGCCTTCATTTTCGAATAATTTCCTCTTAAGGTTTTTATGCCTGTACTCGAAGCAAAAGCCTTATCGCCTAAAATATCTGTTCCGTTTTTAAAATAGTATTCCAGTTTTCCTGTAACAATCTGATCTTTCAGGCCAAAGTCAATCCCGAAATTGGCAATGCCTATTTTCTCCCAGCGCAGCTCCGGATTCCCAATATTAAGGATTCCCGCGTTGGGCAGCCCGGTGTAAAGCGCACCTATTCCATTGTACCTGAAAGTAGTAATTCCGGTATTCGATTTGTCCAGGTTTCCATTGTAACCATAAGAAGCCCTTAATTTTAAAATGGGTAACCAGTTTAGCTGATAAAAAGTTTCCCTGTCTACGTTCCATAAAGCACCGGCCGACCAGAGCGGGACATTTTTCTGATTGGTTTTTACCCCAAAATAATTCGATCCATCAATCCTGGCACTAGCCGATAATACGTATTTGTTGTTAAAACTGTAAGCTAGATTGGCAAACACAGACCTGATCCTGTCCAGCTTTCCAAAAGGCGCAACTCCGGTATTGATTTTACCCGTACCTGAAGGGTTTAAATTAAAGGTACTTGTAGAGTCAACAGGTATGGATGTACCTGTTTTCTGATTATAACCATAATCAAAATGGTCACTGATATCAGAAGAAAATTCTGACAATTCATAACCCAATATAGCCGAAACTGCAGAATTTTGTAGATCTCTCTGATAAGCCAGCTGAGCCCGAAAATTATTGGAAACAGCTTTGCCATTTGCACTATAAAGAATTCCGCCCAATGGAATATGATACCCGCTTACCCTGTCTGAAGTCAAAACAGAATATTGATTGATCAGGTTCCTGCTCTGGTAAGTCTCTAAACTATTGTAACGTTCGGTTTTGTTGTCAAGCAACTGGTACTGGTATTTTAGTGCGGCACTTAAGCCGGGTATTATGGTATATTTCAAAGCACCATTTACACGAACATCATTATTTTTTGATATAAATGGAGATTTTCCCAGTTCGGTTAAAGGTACATAAGACCAATCCAGAAATCCCTTTGTCAACGCCTGTTGTTTATAATCAGCGCTGAAGTTCTTATCAAATACAGTTGGATTGCCATTGGCATCCCTGAACTGATAATAAGGTGTAAAATTGACATCAGAGGTTTCTCGTATGGTACTGTCCACTCTTGATGCAATCCTTGTATAGTTAAAACCAGCTTCAATTTCCAGGTTCTTTATTGGTCTGAAGGTATTTTGACTATTGATGGTTATCCGGTCATTGTCATTGTTAACCAGGCTGGAAAGTGTCTTGTCATAGCCCAGTGAAAAATAGTGACTCGATCTAGCTGTTCCGCCACTTGCATTCAAAAAATATTGCTGGGAAACCGGTTTGCGGTAAAAGTATTTCAACTCTTCATTACGGATGTCATTTCCACGCAGGGCATTTAACTGCTTTTCCGTTTCGGCGGCAGACTGTCCCTGCCTTTGTTTGTTCAGGATTTGCACTACCGGCGAAACAACCGGATAATTAACCTGGTCTGTCAATGCCGCATCGTACTTTCCATGGTTAAACAGAAAAGTTTCAATATCGATGAAATCCGATGAAGACAGGTAGTTCGGATTGTAAAAAACATCCGGTTTGCCTGCAACAGTAATGTTGGTATTTAAAGAAATGTTTAATGCTTGTCCGGTCTTTCCCCTTTTGGTACTGATTACGATTACACCATTTCCAGCCCTTACGCCCCAGATAGAAGCTGCTGCTGCATCCTTCAATACCGTAATATTGGCCACATCATTCGGGTTGATGGAATTGAAATCACCATTAAAAGGAAAATTATCCAGGATAATCAGGGGCTGATCATTTGCAAAAATTGTACTTCTGCCCCTTATAGATAAATCCAAATTACCAGAATTGCTGTTTACTGTATTTTTATTGAACAGCAAACCACTGGTTATACCTTCCAGCCTGCTAAATATATCAGGACTAACCCTCCGGTTTAGTTGCGCACTGTCTACAAGTGCAAAACTTCCTGTTGCGCGTTCTTTAGGGATGTTTTGATAACCTGTACTTACAATTTCAACCTGTTGCAGGAAAAATTCCCTTTCCTGAACAATAGGGATAGGATTATTCGCGGGTTTAGGATTTGTGGTTTGGCCAATACCTGCTACAAGTCTTTTATCTTTTACAATAATTGCCTTACCCATAATGGTATTACTAAGCTGGAGTCGGGCCGAAATGTCATCCATTACTTTCTTAACATCGGCATCCTTGTAGCTGACGTCTATGCGCTGGTTCACATTGAATTCCTTTTCATTCCAGGCCACACTAAAACCAGTCTGCTGTTTGATCTCCTTAAAAAGCCTTACCAGGGAAACATTCTTTTGTGTATAATTGAGCTTCTGGGCC
Source organism: Pedobacter sp. AK017 (assembly GCF_014200825.1). Lineage (NCBI taxonomy): Bacteria > Pseudomonadati > Bacteroidota > Sphingobacteriia > Sphingobacteriales > Sphingobacteriaceae > Pedobacter > Pedobacter sp. AK017. The sequence goes on along the minus strand of NZ_JACHCW010000022.1, from coordinate 51,410 downwards.
TTTACGGCCACACTGAACACCAATAAAATAAAAATGACAAACCCCTTTTTTAATTGCATTATTGTACAACAGTAACCTTTCTGCCTTCCACTTTAAACTTAACATTTGCAATTACTTCAAGCATATCCAGCACTTCTACAATATTTGCGGTTTTAGAGATGGTACCACCTAAAAGCGCATTATCCGGAGTTTTGTTCTGATAAACAACATCTACATCGTACCAGCAGGCAACTATGCGCATAACATTTTCCAAAGGCATATTCCTGAATGCGAATTCTCCGTTTTTCCAGGCCAGGGCTTCCTCAACATCTATACTTTTTACAGCTAAAGCCGAGCCAGTCAGGATGGCTTGCTGATTGGGCTTAAGCACCACTGCCTGGCTGGATTTAAGGTAGTAACCAGCTGGTTTAACACCATTCGTACGCATGGGGTCGAGCAATGACGGGTCGGGGCTTTTAGCAGGTTCATTATTTCGGGATGATGGGGTAACCCTTACGCTTCCTTCAACCAAAGTAGTTTTTACTTCAGCTTCATTGTTGTAGGCCCTCACATCGAAGTGCGTTCCTAAAACCTCTATTTCCTGACCTTTGCTTTCCACAATAAAGGGTATCCTTCGCATTTTACCATTTGTATTGCTGCTTATTTTAGCTACTTCAAAATAAGCTTCCCCATCCAGGCTCACCCTCCGTTCGGTCAGTCCCGCAAAAGTTGAAGGAAATTTCAGGTGGCTGGTTGCATTTAACCAAACTTTTGTGCCATCGGGTAGGGTAACCTGATATTGCTCTCCACGTGGAGTATGCAATGTCAGCCCTGCAGCTTGTTTTTGGGAGGTAACAGGAATGGAAGTTCCATCATTATAGGTTAAACTACCGGCGTTTATAACCACTCCTTTTTTGGTGTCATCCAATAGCAGCTGTTCGCCACTGCCTAAGGTTAATGCAATTTTATCGGAAACGATGGTGGTAATATTTTCATCAGGCAGGACTGTACTGGATTTAAAAAACATCCAGCTCAGGCCAATTAACGCCATAGTAATTACAGCTACAGAACTTAAACCTGCAACCAATTTTTTAGAGATGGCCTGTTGTGGTTTTTTATACTTATCGGTTCGCATGTCCCTTAGGGCAACCAATACACTGCCAAGGTCAAAATGCAGTTTATGAGAATAAATGTTGCCAGCATCTTCCTTATGGTCAAGAAAAGCCATCAGTTCATTGTAAGATATTTTACCAATAACATGGCCATTATGGTACACAGGCCAGTTGTATGCCTCATCATTACGCATGAGCACCAATACTTCAGCAACCAATTGCTGGGAATGTAATTTAATCTGATTCAGTTTATAATGCGTTAAATTTAAACTCTTTTCATATCCTCAATTCAAAAGTATGGATTTTACTGCTTTATCTGCAAAGCAAAGCTCATTTAATTGGCAACTTTCATTAATAGACAATAAAATAAGTTATTGCTTATCACATTCTTAAAATTAGATAATTTTATGGATATCCCCTAATGTTTCTTAAAAATTAAGTCCTACTGGTCAGTACAGTTGATTTCTTAATCATAATTGTTACAGCTATTCCCATAAAAAGCCATATCTTTCCGCCTGCATATGGGCTTTTTGAATTTTTTAACCAGCATTATCTGCTTTTTTTTATTGCTGTTCTCCTTCAACCTGTTTTTCGCTAAACGGGGTAATCCTGTATTGAATTATTTACTGGGAGTTATCTTTTTTTCCAGATTCGGTCAAATGTTGGTGCTGTTATTGGTAAACTCAAAACAGCAGGCTTATTTTCCTTTTTTTCATCAGCTTTTTACCCCATTGTACTTTGCCGCCCCGGCTTGCTTTTACCTTTATGTCAGCCATTTTATTAACCCGGATAAAAAATTACCCTACAAGGAGTGGCTTCATTTTATACCTGCTGCCCTGGCCATTATCCATGTCATCCCATGGCCTTTTGCTCCGGTTATCAACTGGCACGATATCTTAAAACAGATCACTGATAATAAACAGCTTTTTATTAACGAAAGGAGCGGGATATTACCGGCCTATTTATATTCTGTAGGCAGGCCTGCACTGGTACTTGGTTATTTAGCAGCCACCTGGTATAGGGTGTTAAATTCGGAGGTACTGAAAGCAAAACCCAAAGCAGACACCGGTAAGAAATGGATCTTACTTTTTGTAAAGGCAGCAACGTTTTTCCAGCTCGTTAGTTTTTTGCCATTGCTCAGTACAAGCCAGGACAGAACTTATGCCAATTCCATATTTGTGATCATCAGCTGTCTCGTTTTGATCGTTATTGTTGTGTTCATCCTGCATCAGCCGGATATTTTTTACCGTTATTTAATAACGCCTATTGATGGTATAAAAGTCGCAGATAAAGGCCAGGAAAGGGTAGAAGATACTGCATTGAATACCGGCAGCACTAAAAAAATCATCTTATTACCTGAACAATCAGCTGCATACGCAGCTGAGATGGAAGCCTTAATGGCAGCTAAAAAGTTATACCTGATATCGGATTTTCAGATTGTTGACCTGGCTGCTGAAATGAATATTTCTGTTCATCACTGCTCATTTGTAATCAACAACGTAATCGATAAAAACTTTCGTGATTGGATAAATGGTTACCGTATTAGCTATTTTAGCACACAATATCCAATTCACGCGCACAAAATAACCATTGAAGCCATTGCTCATGAATCTGGCTTTAAAAGTCTGGCAACTTTTTACAATGCTTTTAAAAAAGAGACAGGTTTGATGCCCAAAGCCTATTTCTCACAAAAGAAAGTGTTATAAATACCATCATTTTTTATACAACTATTGAATAGTTAGATAAATCTGTAGACCTAATTTAACCATTAGTATAATAATGTTAATAAATTTGAGGTCGATCCCAAATCTATTCCGTTATATGAAACTGCTATTGTCTATTTTATTTGTTTTATTTGTTGCTGGGAAGTGTGGCGCACAAAACATCAATCAAGCAGTTATTAATGCAACCGGCAATACTTATACGCAAACTACTGGAGTTATTTTTGAATGGAGTGTTGGTGAGCTTGCAGTAGTAGAAACCATGGTTACCAGCAGGGCAATCATGACTAACGGCGTTTTGCAGCCGGTTTTACCAAGCCAGTTTATTACTGAAGGCTTTATTGTTAAAGCCACAAATCTCCTTTCTCCCAATGGCGACGGGAAGAACGATACCTGGATCATCAATGATATAGAAAGGTATCCGGATAACGAAGTAACAGTATTTGACCGTACGGGAAGGGTTGTATTTCAGACTAAAAACTACCAAAATAACTGGACAGGGCAATTCTTGGGAACCCCACTGGCCGAAGGTACCTATTATTATTCCATCAAATTAAAAAAGGCCGGTAAAACTGGACTCATAAGAGGATTCATTACTATTATAAACCAGTAACACTCATTCATTATTATATGGCATATGGCAAAAATTTACCAAACAAAACTATTTTTTTCATTTCTTATACTAACACTCTTCTGCAGTATGCAGATGATGGCCCAGCAACTTCCCCAGATCAATTATCAGGGGGTGGCCAGAAAAGCTGATGGCAGTCCGGTTATGGAACAGTCTATTACGCTTAGGCTAACCATCCGTGATGGCGGTGCAAATGGCTCAAATGTATATTCAGAAACCAGGCAGAGGACAACCAACAAATTTGGTTTATTTACTGTTGTGATAGGTAGCACAGGGGCACTTTCTCAAAGTGGTTCAATGACTGCTATAAACTGGTCTACCGGTAATAAATTTCTTCAGGTAGAAATTGATCCGGCAGGAGGTGGCAGTTTTATAGATATGGGCACTTCCCAGCTCCAGTCGGTTCCTTATGCCATTTATGCCAGTACGGCGGCACCAGGCGGCGCAGCAGGAGGGGATTTGGGAGGCACTTACCCAAATCCTACAGTAACCAAACTTCAGGGGGCTGCCTTGAGTACTGCGGCACCACTTAATGGCCAGATCCTTAAATGGAACGGCTCGATGTGGCTGCCAAGTGATGTGGCTGCTACAATAGGTAAAGCTGATGGAGTTACTGACGGGTATCTGAGTAAAGTGGACTGGCTTATTTTTAATGGTAAGGCTACGGTTACTTATGTTGATGCAGCTATATCAGCGAACGTAAACGCATTGACGGCAGAAACAACCCGGGCAACAACAGCAGAAAGCATACTAACTACAACTGTAGCTACCAAAGAAGCGATGGCAAATAAATCAGCAGATATTACTGCTGATGCGGCTTCAGATATTAAATATCCAAGTGTTAAATCGGTAAAGACGTACGTAGATACACAAATCATTTCTGCTACGCCTGATGCGACAGCCCTTGCGAAAGGTAAAATACAATTAGCTGGAGATTTGGCGGGTACCGGAAGTACAGCGGCTTCTCCGATTATTAGTAATGCCGTCATTACTACCTCAAAAATTGCTGATGCAGCGGTAACAACTGCTAAAATATCAGATGCCGGTGTAACGGATGCCAAAATTGCAACCGGAATCAGTGCTGCTAAAGTAGGATTGGCAAATGTAAATAACACAAGTGATATCAATAAACCTGTATCGACAGCAGCACAAACTGCATTGAACCTGAAAGTAAATTATACAGATACCGCTGCAATGTTGAGTCCTTATGCCAAACAGTCTGTT
>NZ_JACHCW010000022.1:0-46647 GCF_014200825.1 Pedobacter sp. AK017 | reverse complement strand
CTGGCTTTAAAAGCACCATTGGCTTCGCCAGCCTTTACCGGTACGGTTACTGGTATTACCAAAACAATGGTGGGCCTGGGGAATGTTGATGATACCGCTGATGCAGATAAACCTGTATCAACAGCAGCACAAACTGCATTGAACCTGAAAGTAAATTATACAGATACCGCTGCAATGTTGAGTCCTTATGCCAAACAGTCTGTTTCGCAATCTGCGATTGCATTGAAAGTAAACATTGCCGATACTGCTGGGATGCTAAGTCCCTACGCTAAACAGTCGGCTACCCAATCGGCCCTGGCTTTAAAAGCACCATTGGCTTCGCCAGCCTTTACCGGTACGGTTACTGGTATTACCAAAACAATGGTGGGCCTGGGGAATGTTGATGATACCACTGATGCAGATAAACCTGTATCGACAGCAGCACAAACTTCCCTTAATTTAAAAGCAGATTTAGCATCTCCAATACTTACCGGGACACCTACAGCCCCCACAGCAGCGGCAACAGTAAATGACAGCCAGATTGCTACTACAGCTTTCGTTAAAACAGCCGTTGATGAGCTTAACTCAAGTACAAGTACGGGTTTTGTTAATCTAACCACCGCACAAACTATTGCAGGAGCAAAAAGTTTCAGTGCAGATATTACGGTTAATGGTATTATCATTGGAAAAGGAAATGGTTCAATTACAACAGGTAACCTTGCTTTGGGAACCTCAGTATTAACTAATAATACAACCGGTCAGAATGTTATTGCTATTGGTCAAGGTGCGCTTTCTGGCAATACCACTGGCAATACAAACTTAGGAATAGGTGTCTCGGCTTTATCAGCAAATTCAACTGGAACAGAGAATGTTGCTATTGGAACTGCAGCCCTGGCTAATACTACTGGCTCATTTAATACGGCAGTAGGTCGAAGTGCCCTTTTATCAGGGGGGGCTATCTCTAGAAGTACGAGTGTCGGCTATAAGGCTGGGATGACAAATACTGGTAGTAATAATACCTTCCTTGGTGCAGAAACGGATCAGAATTCAGCCAGTCCTTCAATAACCAATGCGACAGCTATAGGTTATCTGGCTAAAGTTACTACTGCCAATCAAATTCAATTAGGTAATACCAGTGTAACCTTGGTAAATACCAGTGGAGCTATTACTTCGGCTGGTGTAATAACAGGTAATACAATTGTTAAGTCGGGTGGTTTGGCAACCGAATTTTTAAAAGCAAATGGTACTATAGATAACAACACCTATTTAACTACATCGGCTTCAACAACTGCACTGGCATTAAAAGCAGACCTCGCTTCGCCAATACTTACAGGAATACCATTGGCCCCAACTGCAGGTGCAGGTACAAATAATACTCAAATTGCAACCACTGCTTTTGTATCTTCAGAGATAGCTGCAGGTAATGCTGCCAATGTAACCGGTGTGGTACTTGGTGCAAATGGTGGAACGGGTATTGCCAATACTGGTAAAACGATTATATTAGGGGGTAATCTGACTACTACTGGGGCATTCGCTACTACATTAACCTCAACAGCAGCTACAACAGTTACTTTGCCGGTTACAGGAACATTGGCTACGCTTACAGGAACAGAAACGCTAACCAACAAAACCTTAACTGCACCTGTTATTTCAACCATTACCAATACAGGTACGCTGACCTTACCAACCACTACAGGTACATTGGCACTTACTACTGGTAATGTAGCTACAGCAACTTTAGCCAGTACTGTAACCACTAATGCCAATTCAACAGGAGATGTAACCAGTGTAGGTAATGTTACCACTTATAATAATGTTGTGCCGTCGGCTAAAGGAGGGGCAGGAAGCATAAACGGCATCTTAAAAGCGAATGGTTCTGGAGTTACTTCATTGGCAGTTGCAGGTACGGATTATTTAACCCCATCTGGCAATACAACTGGTAATGCTGCCAATGTAACCGGTGTGGTACTTGGTGCAAATGGCGGAACGGGTATTGCCAATACTGGTAAAACGATTACATTAGGGGGTAATCTGACTACTACTGGGGCATTCGCTACTACATTAACCTCAACAGCAGCTACAACAGTTACTTTGCCGGTTACAGGAACATTGGCTACACTTACAGGAACAGAAACGCTAACCAACAAAACCTTAACTGCACCTGTTATTTCAACCATCACCAATACAGGTACTTTAACATTGCCAACTACTACAGGCATCCTAGCCTTAACATCTGGCGACATTACTGGTAGTTCGGCTACGGTAACTACAGCTGCTCAACCTGCAATTACTTCCGTAGGAACGTTAACCAGTCTGACCTCAAGTGGTGCAATAACAGGTAATACAATTGTTAAAACCGGCGGAACAGGGGCCCAGATACTGGCAGCTGATGGTAGTGTGATTACAGCGGGTTTAGGTATAGCGATTTCCGGAGCTGCCATTTCAGCGAACATAAGAGAAGTAGCCGATGAATTTACTGCTACAGCCGCACAAACAAGTTTTACATTAACGCAAAGCAAAGCAGCAAACAGCAAAGTGAAAATGTACGTAAATGGAATCAGGATAAGCAATACCGCTTATTCTGTAAGTGGAACCACATTAATATATGTTCCTGCAAGTAATGGTTCATATGCTCTTGTTGCTGGGGATAGGGTACAAATGGACTATTACTACTAATATCTGATATAAGTATGAAACGAATTTTATTTATATTTCTATATATCTTTAGCTGTTATCAATCCTTTGCGCAGGGGTTAAGTAAAAATGGGGAAATTACAAATACAGGCACTATCTATGTTAATAAAAATGGTGCAATTGGAAGCCCCACAGGTGTGAATAAAAATGGACAGATCGTATTAGCTGCAACCTTGCCCAATGTGTCAACTACTGCAATAACATCAATAACCTATGGTGCTGCGGCTTCCGGAGGAAATGTTACCAATGATGGTGGGGCTGTCATAACATCTAAAGGGGTTTGTTGGAGTACTAACCCCGGTCCAACAATTACTTTAAATACTAAGACAACTGATGGTACTGGTGTGGGAAGTTTTAATAGCGGCCTTACTGGATTAACTTTAGGAACTATGTACTATGTGAGAGCTTACGCTGTAAACAGTGTTGGTACAGGTTATGGAACTGAAGTAAGTTTTACAACATCTGCTACTATTGCCGTTGGTGATAGCTACCAGGGTGGAAAAGTAGCGTACCTCTTATCCCCAGGTGATCTTGGTTATAATGTTAATGTACTACATGGCTTCATTGCTGCAATTAGTGACCAGGCTAATGCGAGGTGGGGTACTGAAAATCTGGTAATTCCAGGTGCTGATGGAACTGCAGTAGGTACAGGGCTTCAAAATACAATAGATATTATGGCCACCGAGCCCATACCATTAGTAGCAGCTAGGCTCTGCAGAGGAGTAACTATTAATGGGTACAGCGATTGGTATTTACCTAGCAAGGATGAGTTGCATCAGTTATTTATTAATCGAGCACTAGTAGGAGGATTTAATCCAGCTGGATGGTATATTAGTTCAACCGAATACAATAATGATGGCTATAATGGTTGGTATGAAGATTTCTCAAATGGCAATCAGAGTTGGGCTCCAAAGGACTGGGCACTAGGTGTGAGGGCAATCCGATCGTTTTAATCGTACTTTATGTTTCCTGTTTTTAGTTTAATAACTTTTGAAATCAATATGAATAAACCAATTATAGATCGGCAAAGATTGAAAGTGCTTTTATTTGCTTTATTGGCTGTTTTTTTTATGAATATTAAGCAAAGCAAAGCTCAGTTGAATCCACTGTCCTCTCAATATTACACCAACCAGTATTTAATTAACCCAGCCTTTGCCGGAGCCGGACAAGGTTTAAAACTGAATGGTGCTTACCGTAAGCTCTGGAGCAATGTACCCGGATCGCCATTGACCCAGAACCTTACCGCCGATTATGGTTTTAACAAGGTTGGTCTGGGCCTTACGGTAAACAACGAAAGTGCCGGCCTGCAGCGCCAGACCAGGGTAGTGGGCAGTTATGCCTATCACCTCAAACTGAACGACAACAACCATCAGCTGCATTTCGGGGTATCGCTGGGCTTTATGAGCCAGCGCCTGGAAAATGCCGACATTTATGGCAACCCGGCTGATCCGACAGTAGGACAGTATAACGACCGTAAAACCTACCTGGATGGCGATTTTGGGCTAGCCTATACTTCAGATAAACTGAACATCCAGGCAGCTGTGCCCAACCTGAAAAGTGTACTGAAAAAGGATGTGATCAAACTGGCCGATGTAGCTACTTTTTATACAGCAATAAGTTATAAGATCCAGATCAGCGAAGGCGCTGAAGGCATGGATGTAGAGCCTAAAGTGGCTTACCGGGGTGTAAAAGGTTTTGACAACATCTGGGATGCAGGGGCACAGTTTGGCATTGCCAATAAGCAGGCGTTTTTGCTGGCCATGTACCACAGTACAGAAAACGGCACCTTTGGTTTGGGCATGGATTTTAAAAAGAAATACCTGATCAGCGGAACTTATACCACGCAGACTTCGGCTTTAAGCAGCTATACCAATGGCAGTTTTGAGTTGAACTTAAGGTTAAACCTGAGCAAGTAAGAGATTGAAATTTTAGTAACCGCTGTGAATTATTTTCACAGCGGCTTTTTCTTAAATTTAATTTCGATGTGTACTGGGCAATGGTTATTTTGCGCCTGAAATAATTTAACATTTAAACAATGAGTAATTCAACTACAGATCTGCCGATATCCCACAATGTATATTTTGAAGGTAAAGTTCAAAGCCTTGGCCTGCAAACAGAAAAAGGTAAGGCAACACTTGGTGTAATGAAAAAAGGTAACTATACCTTTTCAACCTCTTCACCGGAAGAAATGGTTATAGTGGCAGGTGTAATGAAGGTTAAATTAGACGATAGCGGATATAAGGCCTACCATGCCCAGGATAAATTTAATGTGGCAGCCGGTGCTTCTTTTGACATTATATGTGATACAGATGTAGCCTATCTGTGTTATTACGGTTAAGTTATTAATTCGGTTTTAACGCAGCAATAAACTCTATTTTAAAAATGAGGGGGAATAACCCCATCTGCTCCGGCAACAGTGTGCCGGTCTACCTTGTGTGTGAGCGTCCAGTTACGGTAAAATGTACAGAAGCGAAGCATCAGATAAACAGGAGAACGGAGTTCAAAATTTTAAAAAATTGGTAAAACATTTTAATAAAGCAGTTTAATTAGCTTTATTTGAGAAACAGAACCAAATTTTTAAACAGAATCCATGACCTTAAACAGTTCCCTGCCCTTTATTGGGGTTGACATAGGCGGCTCACACATTACTGCAGCGCATATTGATTCATCTACCTATCACGTTATTGAAGAAAGTCTGGTACGCCAGCGTGTAGCACCCAAAGAAAGTGCTGAAATTATTCTAAATTCCTGGGTTGAGGGGATTTTACCGCTTGTAAATGGCTTTCCGGCAGGACAGATGAAAATAGGCATTGCCATGCCTGGCCCTTTTGATTACCAAAGCGGCATTGCTTTGTTTAAAGGTGTGCAGAAATACGATGCTTTATATGGTATAGATATAGGCGAAGCCTTATCCCGGCATTTAAACCTGCCCCTGGAAAACATCATTTTTATCAATGATGCAGAGGCTTTTTTACGGGGTGAGCTGGCTGCTGGTGCTGCTTCTGATGTAAAAAAGGCTATTGGCATTACTTTAGGCACAGGTTTGGGATCGGCCAGTAATTGTAAGGGAGCGCCAAAAGACGTAAACCGTGCGGCCCTGCCATTCCTGGAGCAAAATGCCGAAGAATACATTTCTACCAGGTGGTTCTTAAAACGTTACCATGAGCTTACCGGAGCAGATGTAAAGAATGTAGAAGAATTGCTGAATGTTGCAGCGCCGGAAACAAAGAATCAGATATTTGACGAGTTTGCTACAAACCTGGGTAGTTTTATCAATGATTTTATAGCAGATGAGGATCCTGAAGTATTGGTTATTGGTGGCAACATTGCCCGGACCTGGGCCCATTTTATGCCTAAGCTGGAGCAGCTGGTGGTAAATAAAAAAGTAAAGATCAGGCAAACCGAAATGTGGGAAAATGCTGCATTGGTAGGTGCAGCCTGTATATGGGTAAATAAATAATCGTTCAAAAAATGAGAAGATCACTTTTTCTTGCTGGCGTGATGCTGCTGTTTGGTATACAGCTAACTTTTGCCGCTAAGGTAGATACGGTGCAGACCTACAGTGCATCGATGAAGAAAAACATTAAAGCTGTTGTCATTACACCAGATAGCTACGCTGAAGGTAAAACCTATCCTGTTGTATACTTATTGCACGGTGCGGGTGGCAATTATGCCAACTGGATCAATATTGCGCCCGAACTGGGTCAATATGCCGACCAATACCAAACCCTCATTGTTTGCCCGGATGGTAATGTAACCAGCTGGTATTTTGACAGTCCGGTAGATCCGGAATGGAAATATGAGACTTATGTGGCCACTGAACTGGTAAACTGGATAGATAAGAACTATAAAACGATAAAAGACCGTAAGGGACGCGCTATTGCGGGCCTAAGCATGGGAGGACATGGTGCCTTATACCTTTCTTTCAGGCATCAGGATACTTTTGGAGCAGCCGGTAGTATGAGTGGCGGGGTGGATTTTACCTCTTTTCCCCTGAACTGGAATATCGCCAAAAGGTTGGGCGATTATGATAAGTTCCCGCAACGCTGGAAAGACAATACCATCGTTAATATGATCCATTTGCTGGTGCCCAACCGCCTGGCACTGATCATCGATTGCGGCAAAGAGGATTTCTTTTACGAGGTAAATATGAAACTTCATGAAGCGTTGCAGTACAGCAATATCCCGCATGATTTTATCATCAGGCCAGGTGCGCACAATGGGCAATACTGGAACAATGCGGTTAAGTACCAGCTGTTATTTTTTAATGGGTTTTTTAATAAGAAGGGAAAATAAACCGAAGGTATATTTTCTGTTAGTTTACCCATATACTTACTTAAATGTTTAGAATTCTTACGTGTACAATACACATTTAGATAAAAATACACACCTATAAATACACATTATGGAAACAAAAGACCGCAGAAGTTTTATTAAAGATTTAGGAATGTTAACGGCAGGGGCAGGGCTTGCTTCGTTGCTGCCATTGGAAGCTTTAAGTGCTTTTAAAAAGGAGCCTTATCTCATTTCCCTGGCCCAATGGTCGCTGCACAATACCTTGTTTGCCAAAAAACTGGACAACCTTGATTTTCCGCTGAAAGCGAAAAGGGATTTTGGTATTCACATTGTAGAATATGTAAGTATATTTTTTGATAAGAAAGATAAAGACCCGGCTTACCTGAAAGAACTCAAAAACCGGACTGATTCTGAAGGGATCCAGAACCACCTGATTATGGTAGACCGGGAAGGTAACCTGGGCGATACCGACGATAAAGCAAGGCTAACTGCGGTAGAGAACCACTATAAATGGGTAGATGCAGCCAAATTTCTGGGTTGTAAAACCATCCGTGTAAATGCTGGGGGCAAGGGAACAGCAGCGGAAGTAAAAGCTGCGGCCATTGATGGTCTGGGCAGGTTAACCGAATACGGTAAAAAGAACAGGATCAATGTTATTGTAGAGAACCACGGTGGTTATTCTTCCGATGGCAAGTGGCTGACGGATGTAATCAAAGGGGTAAACAGCTCTTATTGTGGAACCTTGCCCGACTTTGGGAACTTTGCCCTGGGAAACGGAAAGGAATATGACCGGTACCTGGGCGTGGAAGAAATGATGCCTTTTGCCAAGGGGGTAAGTGCTAAAACGATGAAATTTAATGCTGATGGTGAAGAAAGCGACATCGATTACAGCCGCATGTTCAGGATCATTAAAGCCGCAAAATGGAATGGAATAGTAGGAATTGAGTATTCAGGGGCAGGAGAAACGGAAGATGAGGGGATCAGGAAAACAAAGGCCCTGTTAGAGAAAGTGTTTAAACAGGGATAATCCTACCCGATCGTTTCAATAGTTTATATCAGCTGAGTTTTGCAGGCAAAGCTTACCAGTTCGGCAACATTTTTCGTGTTTGTTTTTTTTAGCATGTTCTTCCGGTGGTTGGCTACCGTATTTTCGCTGATGTTGAACCTGGAAGCAATCTGCTTGCTGCTCAGCCCGTCGGCCATATAACACAGGATATCTCTTTCATGGTGCGATAGCAGTTTATCTTCTGCATAGGGGAAAAAGTAGTTCTCATCAATGATCTGTTTGGTGATGATTCCATTGCTTTCTTCTATTTTTTCTATGCTGTGGTAAATTTGCCTGTCTTTCTTAAAAGGGCTGATGTCTGTAACCATGCCCAAACTGTAGAGCGGTAAACCTGTTTCTCTGGAAGTTATATAGCTTCCCCGCTGAAAAATAGGGATATATTTTTCTTCGCTGTTTCTTACCCTGAAATTATACGAAAAAACAAATTTGTGGTGTTCAGACTGGGGCTGCAATTTTAAAAAATTGGCATTCGCCGTAAACACGTTTTCATTATAAATCCTGAAGTCATCTTTCTGATAGATATCAATCAGAAAGGGCATGCCACCTTCCAGCAATTGCTGAGGATGGTGCCCTGTGATGATCCGACAACTATCTGTCATGACCAGGTACTGGGATTTGGTATAATCAATCACAAAAAGCAAAGGTGTGATGTTGTTCATAGCCATGCTCATCTGCTCAAATCTGGACATAAGCCCCTTAATGTGCTGTTCATCAATGGCATCATTGGTGTAGTAGATGTTTTGCAGATGCCCTTTGAAAGTAAAATTGAGCGGACGCGCAATGTTCATGATACTTTAACAATATGGAGATTAATGTAGTATATCAAATATAACGCTATTTTTTAAAAAATAATAATGACCACATCAATAGCTATTTATGGCTATTGATGTGGATGGCAGGCCGACCTAATTTAGCTGACAATTATTATAACTAAAAAGATGAAATTTATTTCGATCTGTATCGTTTTAACAGGTTTGTCTGTAGCTACAGCATATGCACAGCATAAACTGCCTGAAGTACCGGCAGTTCACATCAAGAGTTGTAACATCAAAGGAACATACGTTCCCAGAGATGATTTTCAAAAAAAGTTTCCCGATTTTAATCAGGACGGACGGTATGTTTTTGATAAAGCAGATGTCATTCCTTCTCCTATGGGACTTGATTACGACGGGTATTTCTTTCTTGACCGGTTTGATCAAAAAGAGTTTCCGGCATTTTTTGCCAACAGCAATAATACCTTAAATGGTTTTAACAGGATCATTGTCCAATTTACCCCCAGAGAATCAGGGGTGCAGTTTCATCTGGACAGGGAAAATTACATTTACAATAGGTTTGATATCGAATATCCCGAATTGTATAACCTGAAATCAAACTCAAGGGCTGCATACGATAAGATGAATGCGCTGTATAAATCGGAAGTGAGCAAAGTCCTGGAAAAGAAAGGGGCAGTAAAGGTAGTTTTTTCAGACCTGGCAAATTCAGCCTATGATACAGATTCTCTTTTTTACGATGACCTGGTACTGGATTTTCAATATGTACAGAGCAATACCTGGATGCAGGCCAAAACGGCGGCTAAATTTCCTTCCCATTCCCTGTACCAGCTGGTGGTAAAAGATGTTTCCGGAAAAGTCCTGAAAACCTATGGTCAGGCCATATTCTTTGAAGGCGAACATGGCAAGATGTCGCGACCAAAGCTTACCGAACATTTTGTTTTTGCCACTACCTTTCCAGTAGCGCTTACCTCGTTGGTAAACCAGTTTTTAAACGATGAAACGTTGTGCAATGAAATCAAATCTGCAAATGCCCTCAGCCAGAAAAATATAAGTTCCAATCAGGTATATGCCAATCTGTTGCGGTTAAGAAGCGGATACAATTTAATTAAGGCCAAAAAAGCTGAACTGGTTAATATTAGTTTGAACCTGGGTGTTAAACTGATTGAAATAGAAGGTGGAATTGCAGGTGTAAAGCAAGCAAACGAGCAGCAAAATGCAATTAATTCATTAACAGGTAGCGATGTTTCAGGTGCTATTGGTGGCCTGTTTACGAATATGATCCTTAAGACTGGGCAAAATAAAAACATGGACAGGATAAACCGCATCACAACGATGCTGCAAAAAAGGGCGGAGGATCTGAAAAATGAGGAAAATATATTTTTAAGCCAGGTATCCCAGTACCTGATCCACCCTTCGGATCTGGAAATGCTGTTGCAGGATAAAAATGAGATGGATACGCGCCTGGATGCGATCTTAGATCGTACGGTTTCGGACAAAGCAACCGTTTCCAATTCTTTAAATGAAACCTACAGATCGCTTAACCAGACATTTATTTCGAATATCAATACCGGTCTGCAGTTTGCAATTCAAAACAATACAGCTACTGCAGGTAGTCAGGCAAGTGGTGGAAGTAACAATAGCAGCGCGCAGATCGGGGGAGCTGATGCTTGCAGTAAAGTATCGGAAAGTGAATGGAAATCATCGCCTGAATATAAAAAATGTTCGAGCCAGACCGTGGTAAATACCAGCCAGGCAAGTTGTGAACGGGCCAAGGCTAAACTGATAGAGATCACTTTAAAAAATTGCCGTTCAAAGCTACCGGCAAATGAAATTAAGCAATTGGAGCAGACCCGTCAGCAGCTGTTGCAGCGTGCTGCGCAAATGGAGAGCGGAGCCTTTAGGATGTGATTTTATTAAAACTTGTGACTTTCCAGATAAGCAAAAAATGAGGCCTTGTACTGCTTGCCTATGACAACCTGGACATTGCTGTTTTTCATGACCACCATATTGTTCTCTACCAGTTCAATGTAGGCTTTTGAGATGATAAAGGATCGGTGTACTTTTATGAAGTCATTTCGGCCGGCAAGCTTTTTTTCAACTTCGTTGATGCCCAGATAAATTCTGTAGCAATCGTTGGGGGTATAAATTCTGATGTAATTTTTGTCGCTTTCAAATGCAATGACCTCACTGTATAAAAACTTAAGGTATTTAGATTGCGTACCTGATATTTTTATAAAGAAAAAATCGTTGTCTGTATTTTCCTGCACTGCAGGAGTTGTATGACCTGTTATTTTTTTTATCGACTGCTGAAGTCTTTCTATTTTAAATGGTTTATACAAAAAATCATCGGCTTCCAGATCAAAGGCATTTACGGCATACTGTGCGTGTGCGGTAATGAATACCAGGAATTTGCATTTCTTTTTTAAATGAGGTGCAAGTTCTATACCACTGATATGTGGCATATGAATGTCCAGGAAAATGATATCTGCTATAAAGTGCTCTGCTGTAAGTTCGGCAATGGCCCTTGTCGGATCGTGGAATGTTTTGATCAGTTCCAGTTCAGGTAGCTCAGCAATATATTCTTCCAGTAATGTTGTAAAGTGGCGTTTGTCGTCAATTATAATACATGTGTAGATCATTATTTAGTAAATCGAGAATAAATAGTCAAAAATTAACTCTAAATATATACCATTCACTAATGGTACATATTTTCTTTTCGTATCGGCAAGATGGCTTTATGTCCCTGCAAGCCTGCATTTCGTATAAAGAGTTACGTTTTTAAAAAAAAAGTATTTAACTAAGTGCAATAATTGTTCACGTTACTAAATTAAACGCTACATGAATTTACCGCTTTATCAAAGACTAAATGAGTTAATCTGCATTAGAAACACCGGACCTGTTGAGGTTCTTGCCGAAAAACTGAATATTTCACCGCGGCAAGTGAAGTACATCATCAAAAAAATGCGACAGGATTGCGAAGCACCTATATGCTTTGACAATGTCAGGCAAAGTTACGTTTATACGGAAAAAGGGCGATGCGATTTTAAATTCCGCGCCAATAATAAAGAAATTGTTACAGAGGCTATAGATGAGGCATTGAAAAAATACTTCTCCCCACTGATTTTAGCCTGGTATCTTTTACCAGACCTGATCAAAGAAATTGCCATTTTAACATTGGCTGTTTAAACACGGGGATAGGTAACAAAACCATTTTTCAGGAAGAAAAAATCTGACCGGGGCAAAAAATCGCCCCGGCTTTTTTGTGGAAATTGCTGAAACTTGCCTTGCTGTGTTGCAATAAACATGGCTTTATTGGGTGTTAAAGTGTGTTTTTGAATCCCGAAAATCTTTTTCAAAATTATTTTCAAAAAAAAAAGAGTGCAGTGTGGCTGCACTCTCTTTTTTTAGTATTGGGGGTAAATTTTAACGAGTAATGACATTATAAATTATATACCAATGAAAAAGCATTATTGTATTCTATTATTCATTTTTAGTTGCCTGTCTGTTGTTAAGGCACAAACTAACTATAATAAATTGCCGGTTTATATCCCCCCGGCGCCTGATGCTGCAGCCCTTTCCAAATATGGCAATCTGGATGTGGGTTTACAGACAGGTTCATTTTTTGGTCCCCAAAAAAATCTGCCTGCTTTTTTGTAGTCATTTATTTATAATAGAGATTTAATTAGCGAAGAGGTGGTTAATCAAAATGGTTTTCCCAATTAAAAGTAATTTGTTATGCCTGATATTTTTTCTATTATTTTCGGAAGTTGGTTGGATGGCGGAATTGTGCGCGTTAACAGGGTCAAGTTTGCCAACTTGATTGATGAAGAAACTCCCCTATGTCAGACCTTAAAAACAACTATCCGAATAGACATTTGCTAAACCAGAAACCATCCCTCTTTTGTTTATTATGGAAATAAATTAGAAACAAATTTCTTTGTTGACAGAATAAGTTGCAAATTATGCTTGTGGCCTTATTAATCTCCATTTAATGAACGAAGTCCTTTCCATAAAAAATGGCAGCGTAAAATCGTTTGAGCAGGCATATCACTTGTGGAGTGAAAAAATATATACTTTTATATTCCGGCAATGTGGATCTGAAGAAATTGCTGATGAGGTTGTACAGCAGGTTTTTGTTCGCCTGTGGGAAAAAAGGACAAGTCTTTCAACAGAGTATCCGCTTAACGTTCAGCTGTTCCGGATGTCGAGAACTATTTTTATTGATGAACTGAGAAAGGCGGCACGTGCCCGACGCTATGCTGATAAACTACAGCAGCAGAAAGCCGAAAATTTTACGGAAGATAATTTCGAAAACAAAGAAATCCTGGATTTAATTAACAGGGCAATAGAAGCTATGCCCGCCATCAGGAAACAGGTATTCCTGATGAGCCGTCGCGAGCACCTCTCCCATCAGCAGATTGCCGAAAAGCTGGGTATTTCACCAAAAACCGTCGAAAACCATATTGGCCTGGCCCTAAAATATCTTCGTCGCTTTACGCTATTGATGATCTTGCTGGCTTTGTATTAAGTATTTCTGCTAAAAAAATAAAATCCCATTGGGGGATACCCCGGTCCCGGGCGTATTATCAGTATATGAATATGGATAATACACTTTTGGAAAGGTTTTTTCGGAACCAATGTACGGAAGAAGAAGCCCTGGACGTAGTTAAATATCTGGAAGCAAATCCCCAAAAGCTGGATGAACTGTTTCCGGAACAACTATGGCTGGATATGGAAACGCTGTCCGTAATGCCTGCTGATAAAAAGGAAACGTTGCTGCAGGCAATTTTTAAACAGGCAGAAATCAAGCGGAGCAGAACCGCTTTAATCCGGATACTTTCAGTTGCAGCATCCCTGCTACTGATCCTGGGCCTGGGATGGTGGTTTGGCATGGGTACAAATAAACCTGTCCAGTTGCAAAACAAGCCCGCAACAGCTTATACCCTGGTTAAGATCAATTACGGCAAGGAA
Organism: Pedobacter sp. AK017; assembly: GCF_014200825.1. Classification (NCBI taxonomy): domain Bacteria; kingdom Pseudomonadati; phylum Bacteroidota; class Sphingobacteriia; order Sphingobacteriales; family Sphingobacteriaceae; genus Pedobacter; species Pedobacter sp. AK017. Next base: position 32,868 of record NZ_JACHCW010000022.1, on the reverse strand, counting down.
GACATGAAGCTGAACATTGCCGATGGCTCCATCATTTATTTAAAGCCTGGAGGTGAAATCCGCTATCTGGAGCAGCTTAGTAAACAAAAGAGGGATTTTAAGCTGAAAGGTATAGCAAGATTTAAAGTAGCTGCAGATAAAACGCGTCCTTTTAATGTATATGCAGGTGGTACAGTAACTACTGCATTGGGCACAGATTTTACCATTTCTTCGCAAGAAGAGGGTAATAAGGTGAGCGTGCTGCTACACAGTGGCAAGGTAGTGGTTAGCGCCGATAGCAGTACAAGTGCCAATGGCATGAAAAAAACTTATCTGCTTCCCGGAAATAAACTGCTGATCAACAAAACAAATTTTGCACTTACCCTGATTAAAAAAGCCGATCTGCAAGACCCGGGTCATAAACTCATTGCGCCAAAAGGGCAAACGGAGCTCAGCGCAACTGAAGTCTCTTTCCGTAACCAGTCACTGGAGAAAATCTTCCGCGTTTTACAACGCGATTTTTCTGCTGTCATAGAATTTGATAGGGCTCAGGTGGCGGGCATGTATTTTACCGGCTCCTTTAAGCGCAATGCCCATACTGTAGCCCTTGTATTAAATGAAATTGCACTATTGAACCACTTAAATATAGAAAGAAGGGATAGTACCTATATCCTGAAAAGCAATCAGACCCATAATTAAACAATTCATTCAACTAACCAACTAAACTATGGACCAATTTTTATTAAAAACCAGGCAAGTTTTTCACAGGATCGTAATTTGTTGTTGTTTTTTGCTCTGCTGTAATGGCGCAGGGTTTGCACAAACAGGTGCAACAGCAACAGGAATCGTAAAGGATGCCCAGGGAACTTTGCTTCCTGGAGTTTCTGTAAAAATAGAAAACAAGACCACAAATTTCAGGGCCGGCACCAGTACCAATGCCCAGGGCATTTTCTCCATCGGCGGAATACCGGCAGGCAACAATTATACCATAACCATTACCTCAGTGGGGTATAAGCCAAAAGTGATGACGGATTATACCATCAGCCTTTCGGATAAAATATCCATTGCGGTGGTATTGGATGAAGATGCCGCTGCCTTGGGCGAAGTGGTTGTCACCGCCCTGGGCATTAAGCGTAACAAAAGGGCGCTGGGCTACAGCATGTCCGAATTAAAAGGAAATGAACTTACACAGGGTGCAGAAGCCAATGTGGCCAATACCTTATCCGGAAAAGTTTCTGGCGTACAGGTAAGCAGGGCCGCTTCCGGATCGGGAGGCTCGTCCAAAGTGATCATCCGGGGCAACAACTCACTGATCGGGAACAGCCAGCCCCTGTATGTAGTAGATGGGGTGCCCATCGATAATCAGACCATAGGCTCGGCTACCAGCACCGGAGGTACCGATTATGGGGATGGTATTTCTAACATCAACCCCGATGATATCGCCACCATTTCGGTACTGAAAGGGCCAAATGCAGCAGCCTTGTACGGACAGCGGGGAAGCAATGGTGTAATTCTGATTACTACCAAAGCCGGAACGGCAGGGAAAGGGATGAATATCCAGTTCAACAGCGATTTTTCTTTGGGCAATACATTAATTGCCCCCGATTTCCAAAATGAATATGCACAAGGGCTAAACGGCAATTTTACACACTTAAGAAGGGCAGACGGAACTATCATTACGATGGCCCAGGCTATTGCCGGAGGCATTCAGGGTACTCCGAAAATGAGTGCCGGCAGAGACCGCCTTACCCGTTCCAGCTGGGGGCCAAAAATGGAGGGCCAGAGCTACGAAGATCAATGGGGAAACCTGCTTTCTCTTACCCCGCAGCCAGATACCTATTCTGCGTTTTTTCAGACCGAAAAACAATACACCAATAACCTGAGTGTAGAGGGCGGCAATGAAAAGGTAAACTACAGGTTGTCTTATGCCAATACTTATATCGATGGCTATGTACCTACCAATGTGATCAACAGGAATAATTTTAACCTCCGTACTCAGGCTAAAATTACCGATAAATTTAACCTCGATGCCAAGCTGAACTACATTATGCAGGACGGAACAAACAGGCCCACCTTGTCAGATGCCTCTGATAACCCGGCCTACCTGCTGATCAGCCAGCCAAGGAGTATCCCTATGGATATCATGGCACAATACAAATGGACCGCAAATGATGTGGCGAAACAACTGGGCTATACCAATGTTTTTGCCGGTCTGGAAAAAACCTATGCTACAAACAGTTCCACAGCCAATCCGTACTGGACCATCAACGAAACTAAAAATACCGACCGCAGGGACCGCGTCATCGGATTACTCAGGCTGTCGTACGATTTTACACCCTGGTTAAAACTGACCGCTACAGGAGGTACTGATTTTTATACCGACCAGCGCCTGCGCTACCGTGCAGTAAATACCTATCAGAGTCTGAACCGCAAAGGCGACATGAGCGAAACGGTTATCCGGGTAAGGGAAGATAACTACGATGCCCTGTTAAACAGCAATTTTAAGCTGGAAAACGGGTTGGGTTTTACCCTGAATGTAGGTGCCAGTCATTTGAGCCGTTACCTGCGCCAAACGGGTAACTCGGGCAGCCAGTTCATTGTTCCAGACCTGTATGTGATCAACAATACCCTCACCAACTCCTATATCTTCGGTTTAACAGAGTCAGAAATCAATTCCGTATACAGTTCCGGACAGGTTTCCTATAAAGACTTCCTGTACCTGGACCTTTCGGCCCGTAACGACTGGTCTTCTACACTTTCAAAAGAGAACAATTCCTTTTTCTACCCTTCAGTAAGTGCAAGTTTTATCGCTTCAGAAGCCCTTAATTTTAAAAAAAGTGTAGTCAATTACCTCAAAATTAGGGGTTCCTGGGCACAAGCGGGCAGCTCCGGAAACCCTTACCAGTTAACGGGTACCTATAGCTTAGACCAGTTTACCCATGGTGGTGTTCCGCTGGGCTCCTTTACCACGATCATTCCGGACAAGAACCTGACCAATGAACTCACTACTTCCATAGAAGTTGGTGCAGACCTGGAATTGTGGTCGGGCCGTGTAGGTATGGGCTTCACCCTTTACCAGGCCTCTACCAGAGACCAGATCCTGGATGTACCTGTATCACCTTCCAGCTTGTTTACCGTAATGCGGATCAATGCGGGCGAAATCCGCAACCGGGGTATAGAACTTTCTTTAAATGCTACACCAATAAAAACGGCTTCGGGCTTTACCTGGAAAACTACTTTTAACTACAACAAAAACGCTAATAAGGTAATGTCACTTTACCCTGGTGTAGAAACCTTTTTATTGGGATCGGATAGGGGGATCAACGTGGTTGCCGAAGTGGGCAAGCCTTTCGGACAGCTGATCGGCACCCAGTTTGCCTGGTTAAAGGATGAGAACGGCAACCGTTTGATTGATCCGAATACCGGCCTGCCTCTAACCACTACCAGCCGGGTACAGGAAACCATTGGCAATGCGCAGCCAGACTGGCTGGGCGGGTTTTTCAATTCTTTTACCTATAAGGGTATCACTTTAAATGCTTTGGTAGATATCCGCCAGGGCGGGATGATCTTCTCTCAGAGTAACCGCGAAGAGATCATTTACGGAACCACAAAGAAAACGCTGGCAGGCAGGGATGGTTCTTACCTGGCAACAGGTGTAGTGGCCGTAAAAAATGCCGATGGCAGCTGGAGCGGTACAGGAGTGGCCAATACCAAAACCGTAAAGGCACAGGACTACTGGAACGTAGTGGCCAGTGATAAAGAGGTAATGGTATCAGAAGAGATGCTGAACGACGGCAGCTATATCGCCATGCGTGAATTGAGCCTGCGTTACCAAATCCCCACCAAATTTTTACCACGCAATAAAATCCGCAATGCGTCAATTGGTGTTTACGGACGTAACCTGTTTTACTTTCAGCGTAAAACAGATGGGTTCTCGCCAGAGTCGGCCTCTTTTAACACCTCCAATTCTTCCATTGGTATCGAGTCTACCTCCTTGCCTATGCTTAGAAACATCGGATTTAACCTGAGTATTGGATTTTAACCTGACCATTAGCATTAAAAATTATGAAAACGAAAAATATCATCAAAATAAGCCTGTACAGTTTAGCAATTGCCATTGGTTTTAGCTCCTGTACCAAAGATTTTGAAAAGCTGAATACCCCACCCACTTCCATTACCTCCATCGATCCGGCACTGTTGTTCTCCAGGGTACAGAAGGACGGTACTTTTGCCGAGGGTGGCGAGCTGCCCAATAATAAATTTGGTTCATGGGTGCAGCATTGGGCCGGAGGGGCAGTGGTTCCCGTGTCCAGGTACATCGAATCATCGGAAGATGTAATCTGGGAACAGCATTACAGCCTGATCCGTGATCTCCGGCAAATCCGCCTGGAACTGGCAGGGAAGGAAAATGACCCTTCTGGAAGAACAAAGCTGGCCATTGCGCGGATCTATGAAATCAGCATCTGGCAACGCCTTACCGATCTTTTTGGCGATATTCCTTATTCACAGGTTTCCAAAGATGCAACGGCCATTAACGTTACACCGGCGTTTGATACCCAGGAAAGCATCTATACCTCACTTATTGCTGATCTGGATGTGGCGATGAACAACCTGAACGATACCGACGAGAATTATGGCTCGGCAGATTTCTTTTATAAAGGCGCTACCACAGTCAATTCCTGGCGGAAATATGCAAATTCTTTAAAGCTGCGGTTGGGTTTGAGGTTACGTTATGCAAACCCTACACTGGCCAGAACTACTGTCGAATCGGCGATGGCAAAACCAGCCCTCTTGTTTGCCTCCAATGCGGATAATGCTGCGGTGCCTACTTTTAACAATGCACAGCCGGTAAACACCAATCCTATGCTACGTCAGTTCCTTACCGGAAGTTCTGATCTGAGGTACCTTGCCGCTGCTTTGGTAACCAAGCTGAAAACCTATAGCGATCCGCGCCTGCCCTTGCTGGCACAGTTAACTGTAAACAATGTAAACGGGGGGGCACCAGATTATGTAGGCCTTGGTGTAGCATTAACTGATGCACAATTGTCGCAGGTAATCAGAAATAATTATTCAACCGCCTCGCTCAGTACCTGGTTTAGCCAGAGTTTTGCGGCTATTCCGGTTTACTCCCTAACTTATTCAGAAGTCTGCTTTTTCAAAGCGGAAGCGGCATTGCTGGGTTGGGGTGCGCAAACTACAGCCGCCGAAGGCTTCTTTAAAGCAGGGGTGGCTGCTGCGTTGCAACTACCTCCATACAACATCAATACTGTTCCTCCAACTTATGATACTGCAGTGCTTTCGTTTACAGGACTTGACGATGCACAGAAGCTGGACAGGATCATGACCCAGAAGTGGATCCATCTTTTCGGCAGAAACTATGAAGCCTTTGCAGAATGGAGAAGAAACGGTTTACCTGTTTTAACTCCCGGCAGTAACCTGGGTTCTACCAACGGGCAAATTCCACGAAGGGCAATTTACTCTACCCGGGAGTCTCAGCTGAATACCAGTAATTACAATATTGCGGTAGGCCGTTTGTCTAACGGGGATTCGTTTCTTTCCAAAGTATGGTGGGACAAGCGCTAAGTGTATTGAAGTAACCGATGGGCGGAGTGTGGTACACTTTTTAGCCCCGCAAATTTCGGTGCTGCCTGGGCAAAACCAGAAGATGAAAATAAAAAACCTTGTTTCAAGTATTGGAACAAGGTTTTTTGATGGCTGCTTTATTTCTTCAAAAAGGCTTCACCAATGGCTGATACTTCTTCTGCAGCATTGGAAAGTATCACTACGCCGAACTGTTTGGCAGGGTTAAAGCCTACAAAAGAACGGAAGCCACCGGTGCCGCCTGAGTGGTGCAAGTAAGTGCTTTTGCCTGTAGTACTGATGCGCCAGCCCAATCCCATACTTTGTTCTTTACCCTTAAAAGTTGGCTGGTGGCTAAGCAGGACTGCTTTTTTCAGCGGACTGTTTATCCCTAGCTGTACACGGGTGTAAATGATCATATCATTTAAGGTAGAGCGTATGGCACCGGAGCCTTTTAGGGAAGCAAGGTCCCAGGGAGCAGTTGGCTGGCCCTTTTCATTGTAGCCCTGGGCAAAGTTCTTTTGAGCAGGGCCATTCAGGCTAACAGTGGTGTGGTCCATACCCAATGGTTTGCAAATCTCGGTAACTATAAGCTGTTCAAAGCTATGCTGTTGTTTGCGTTCCAGCAGTGTGCCTAAAACCCCTGCACCATAGTTGGAGTAAGAAAATACCGTTCCAGGCATTACGGAAGGCTTGTAATGCTTTAAAAAAGCATATAGCGAGTCGGCCAGATAGTGCTTGTAAGGATCCTGGGGATCTACTTTTCCCTTAAAGATATTTGCAGGAAGGCGCGGAAAGCCAGAAGTATGGTTGGCCAGTTGTTTCAGTGTAATGGGATGGCCCTGATAGGTTAAACCTGGTATATCATCCGGAAGGTAAAAGTTAATGGGGTCATCAAGTTTCATGCGGCCGGCTACCACTTCTTTGGCTAGTAACAATGACGTAAAGGTTTTGGTGACCGATCCAATTTCAAATATGGTATTTTCCGGATCGGGAAGTTGTTTAATCTTGTGGCTGCACTCTCTTTTTTTAGTATTGCCTGGTTGTTAATTTATCCTAGTAGGTAGCTGATTATAAAACCGTAATTCTTTCAATATGAAGATGAAATACATTTCAAAAATTGTAATGATACTAAGTTGTGTTTTTTGCACCAGGCTGCAGGCACAAAACCCGGGTGTACAGGAATTGTATAAGGTAACGCAGGTACCACCTGATGCTGCTGCATTGGGAAAATATGGAGAATATCCGGTAGGGTATTATACCGGTGTTCCGAGTATTAACATTCCTTTTTATGAATTAACTGCGGGCAGGATCAAAATTCCCATTGGAGTATCCTATCATGCAGGTGGGATCAAAGTAGAGGAAATTGCGTCATCAGTGGGATTAGGCTGGGCGCTAAATGCCGGTGGGGTTATTACAAGGACTGTGATGGGATTGCCCGATGAAGTTGAATATTTAAATGGGGAAAGTTTTATCAATCCCACTTTTACATCACGGCAATTGATTAATATGGCCACCACTGATCCGGAGGAATATTATAAAAGGTCGAAAAGGATTGTGGCAGGCAGAATAGACGGTGAGCCCGATATCTATTATTTCAATTTTGGGAATATGTCTGGTAAGTTTATGTACAACCAGCAAGACCATAAATTTTATAGTATACCTTATTCAAAAATAAAGATCGAGTTTTACGCTCAGGCCAGTAACAGCAGTTTTACCCTGACCGACGAAAACGGTATAGAATACCTTTTTGAAGAAAAGGAATATAGTTTGAGGGAAACAGATCAAACACCTAACCCTGTTGTTACGGTAACTACAAGCTGGTACATTAAATCTATTTACGATCCGGTAAGCAAGCAAACGGTTTATTTTTCCTATAGCGACCTGATCACCAGTCAGTCAACCCTAAGCTCAGAAACGTATACACCACTGTTTGCAAGTTTGCCAGATTACAGCCCTGTTTCCAGGCAAAATGCAACCCTGCACCTCAAAAGGCTAAACACCATTAGTACGGAATCGGGAACGATTTTATTTGATTATGGATTGTCCAGATGTGACCTGCCCGGAAATGATGCACTTACCGGCATACTTATAAGAAATAACGATGGTAAGAATATTAAAGAATTCAAACTAAATTACGATTATTTTGTTCCTGCCGGATACACCGGGACAGATTGCGGCAGCGTTGAGGAATCAGGGTTTAAGCGGTTAAAGCTTACCGGAATAGACGAAAACCCCGGAGAGGCTAATGGTGGGCTTAAGCATCGTTTTGAATATAACGGTCAGACACTTCCATCACGGTTTTCAAAGGCTCAAGACCATTGGGGATTTTACAATGGTGCCACAGGTAACCAGCACCTTTATCCTCCCTATAGCATCGTTGTACAGGGCACTCCGGTTTATTTGCCCGGTGGCAACAGGGACGTGCAACCTTCTTATGCAAAAGCATGTGTACTTGAAAAAATAACATATCCTACAGGCGGATATACCCTGTTTGATTTTGAAAGTAATACGGCGGTCAGTTCTCAGGCACCCCTGCCTGCGCTTTCTGAAAACAATGCTTTCTCGCTGTTTTCGGGTGGAGAGAATTACCTGGAAAAGCAATTTAGTGTATACTCATCTGTTTGCAGCCAGAACCTTAATCAGCCGGGAGTTTACCTGACCATGAATGTAACCGGACTGGATTATGGTTTAATTACTGCATTTGGTTTCCCCGGAATCTCGGCACTTGTTAAAGTCATAAATCTGGACACTGAAGAAGAACACATCTTCTTTCAGATAGGGGGAGATAAGAGCAGTAGTACAACTATGCCTAAAACATTTTACCTGCCCAACGGTGATTATAAGTTTATTGTCGATTATACTGAAAATCCTTTTTCAGAAACTTATGCTGAAGCCAGGGTTAGTTTATCCTGGATTAATTGTCTCCCACCTACAGATATGGGCAATACCAATACTTATGTGGGTGGTTTAAGGTTAAAGAAATTAACAAGTGTTCCCGTAATAGGGGAAACCCCGGTTATCAAAACCTATAAGTATATGCAGCCAGCCAGCCCAACGCTAACCAGTGGACAAACCCATTTTTATCCAAGGTATTTTAGCTTCCCTTTATTTTCGTCTGCAGTAAGTGAGGAGGGAAGGTTTTCAACGTATTTAAAACGTACATCAAACTCCAACTATCCTTTGGTAAGTGAACATGGAAAAAGTGTAGGATATAGCTATGTCCAGGAATATAATGGGCTGGATGATAGCAATGGCTATACTCAATATAACTTTACCAATTATTCTGAATATGATGACGAGCTTGGCGAACGACATTCCTATCTTCCGGTGAGTAAGCAATGGCTGCGTGGATTGGAATTGGGTAAAAAGGTATATGTGAAGAGCGGCACACAAACTCAGTTGCTATCGGAAACTATCAATGAATACAATACACAGCTTTTAGGTGTCAATAGAAAAGTATTTGAAGGCATAAGAGGTGAGTTTATCCATACCGTGACAGATCAGATTATTGAGCTCCCGGGTGAAGATATGGTCTTTCTTGGTGCAGTGTACGCCGGGATTGCTGTACATCCTACTTATGCAGATTTCGTATATCTCAGCAAAAGCAAAGAAAGGATTTACAATGGGGCGAACTATGTGGAAACAATTAAAGATTTTACCTACAATGCCCGAAATCTGCAGGCCTCTACTGTTACAACTACTGCAAGTGATGGCAGAAAAACCATACTTCAAACCAGGTATCCATTAGATTACACCGTTAATACACCATTAAATTTAAAAGCCCAGGGTATTAAACACCTTCAGGACATAAACTTTATCAGTCCTGTAATTGAGCGGTTTGCAGAGCAACAGCAAGGAAGTTCGGCCAAAAAACTGATTGGGGCAAATTATTATTCTTACCTGCCTGATAGGCCACTTGTTGATAGCGTGTTTACGATGAACCTGCCATTAGCAGGGATTTCCGATTATACCGGAATTAGTATTGGCAATGGTTCATTTACAAGAAATGCAGGATATGAGGCCGACGTGATTGTAGACCAGTATTCTCTCTATAGAAATAATATCCTGCAACAGAAGAAATCAAATGCTGCTGCTACTGCTTATATCTGGGATCATGAAGATTTGTATCCGATTGCACAGGTCACCAATGCTTCTTTTAATGATATTGCCTTCACTTCTTTTGAATCAACAGGGACCGGGAACTGGAATTATTCGGGTATACCAATAGCAGATGCCTATGCGGTAACAGGTTATAAAAGTTACGGCCTCACTTCTGGCACTCCGGTTAGCAAGACCGGACTAAACACGGGCAAAGTATATGTATTGAGCTACTGGGCTAAAGGAACGGGAGGAGAAAACATCAGCGGACATCTGGCAACTGCGGTCAGGACTTATAAAGGATGGACAAATTATGTAGTAGAAATTACAGGAACCAATACTGTTACTTTAACCGGGGCCTTACAACTTGATGAGGTGCGGCTTTATCCTAAAGATAGCCAGATGAGCAGTTACACCTATGAACTGTTGCTTGGCTTAACCAGCGCTACCGATGCCAAAGGTATGACCACCTATTATGAATACGATAATTTCCAGCGGTTAAAGTATATCAAAGACCAGGATGGGAACATTGTCAAATCTTACGATTATCATTATAAACCTTAATGCTCCGTATCATGAAATTATATCAGAATTTAACGCCCCAAAGGGCATGGAAATATATCGCTGTTTGTTTAGTGGCAGGTTTTACCAGTTCAAACGCCCAGCACCTTACGCTGAACACTTACAGCAACCAGACTGAAATTAAAGCTACCGGTAGTATAACGCTGACGGATGGATTTTACATCCCTGCGGGCAAGAATGTAAGGATCTTTACCGGGGCGAGTTTCCAGCAATGTGTGGACCTGGTAAGTACCCCAAGTGCAGACCAGAATTACATCAGTACCAAGGTATTTAAAAAAGAAGGGGTAAATGAAGGGAACATCAATGCCACACTGAGTACCTGCGAGGTAAACCAGACCGTACAGTATTTTGATGGATTGGGCAGGCCTTTGCAAACGGTGACGGTACAGGGCAGTCCCGGCTTTAAGGATGTGGTGCAGCCTGTTGACTATGATGCCTTTGGCCGGGAGCAGTTCAAATACCTGCCTTACTCTACTGTTACAGGTGCCAATGGCAGCTTTAAGCCTTCTGCAATAACCAGTCAGGCAGGTTTTTACAACAGCCCCCCGGCAGGTGTGGCCACGATTACAAACACAGCCTTTTCAGAGAGCAGGTTTGAACCCTCTCCTTTAAACCGGGTACTGGAACGGGGATCCCCCGGTGCCAGCTGGCAGCTTAGTGCCGGTCATACCCAGAAAATGGAGTACGGCTCCAACAACAGTACAGACTATGCAGTACGGTTGTATCAGGCTGTACCCTCTGCAACCCCCGGAGAAGAACACAAACGGATACTCAGCGGAACAGGTTATTACACTGCCAATGAACTGTACCTGAGCATCAGCAAGGACGAGAACTGGGAAAGTATCGATGGCAAGGCAGGCACTACAGAAGAATATAAGGACAAAGAGGACAGGATAGTGCTGAAGCGTGTATTTAATTATAAAAATAATGCGATTGAAACCCTAAGCACCTATTATGTGTATGATGACCTGGGGAACTTAAGTTTTGTGCTGCCACCAGGTGCAAACCCGGATGCCCTGGCCCTGCCTTCCCAGACACTGCAGGACCAGTTCTGTTACCAGTACCGTTACGATGGGCGTAAAAGGCTGATTGAAAAGAAGCTTCCGGGCAAGGACTGGGAATACATGGTGTACAACAAACTGGACCAGCTGGTGCTGAGCCAGGATTCATTGCAAAGGGTAGCTAACCAGTGGCTGTTTACCAAATACGATGCTTTGGGCAGGGTAGTAATTACCGGTGTATACGGAGATGGGGCTTCCAGGAGCAGCCTGGCCGGTACATTGAACAGCCAGAGCGTACTTTGGGAAAACAGGCTGGGTAGCGGTACCGATTATGACAACTGTTCATTCCCTCAGAACAACATTGCCTGGTACCATACGATCAATTACTACGACGATTACAATTTTCCGGGCAATAGCTTTCCCCAGCCTGACGGGGTTACCCAGATGTCGGCCTCCAGGGTAAAAGGACTGCAGACAGGCAGTTTTGTTTACCAGGTGAACAGCAGTACCCGTTACCTGAGTGTGAACTATTATGACAAAGATGGGCGGGTGCTCAAAACAGCAGCAGAGAACCATTTGGGCGGTACAGACCTTACGGACAATACCTGGAACTTCGCTGGTGAATTGACTGCCAGTACCCGTACCCATAGCGGGGGCTCGGGCCCAGCCACTACTATTGCCATCCGGCATGAATACGACCATATGGGAAGGAAGAAGGCGACCATGGAATCCATTAACGGTCAGCCTGAAGTGGTGCTGAGCAAGCTGGACTACAATGAGCTGGGGCAACTGAGCAAAAAATGGCTGCACAGTACAGATGGGAATACCTTTTTGCAGCATACGGATTATGCCTATAACGAGCGGGGCTGGCTGAAGCGGAGCATTTCCGGCGAGTTCAGCATAAGGCTGGGCTATGACACCCTGGGTACTCCACAGTACAATGGCAATATTACGAGCCAGGAATGGGGCACTGGCTATACCTATCCTAGCATTTACAATTATGGATACGATAAGCTGAACCGCTTACTGAGCGGGGTAAGTACCGGGGCGATATCGATGAGTGAAGTGCTGAGTTATGATGTGATGGGCAACATCAGTACCCTGAACAGGGATGGAGCAGGAGCGGGCAGCTATATTTACGAAGGCAACAGGCTGAAGAGCATCTCAGGTGGCGGGCTGGCTGCCGGGAGTTATGCCTATGATGGGAATGGGAATGCGGTTACCGATGGGCGTACCGGTGTAAACTTAACCTATAACCACCTGAACTTACCCATCACTGTTAATGGATCGGGACTGAGCATTACCTATACCTATGATGCAATGGGCAGGAAACTGAAGAAGGTGAGTAACATGGAGGCCCCTTCAGATTATGTGGATGGGGTACAATACACCGGAGGGGCGATAGAGTTCATCATGACCGAGGAGGGTAAAGCAAGGAACAATGGTGGTACCTACAGCTATGAGTATAACCTGACAGACCATTTGGGTAATGTACGGTATACGTTCTATCAACACCCATCAAGTGGTTTGCTGGAACGTTTACAAAGTGACGATTATTACGCTTTTGGTAAACAAAGAGTTGCAAGTGCAGGAGTGAATAAATATCTTTACAATGGCAAGGAGTTGCAAAGTGAGCTGGGACAGCTCGATTACGGGGCAAGGTTCTATGATCCTGTGATTGGGCGTTTCAATACCGTAGATCCATTAAGTGAGATTTCCAGAAGAAATAGCCACTACAGTTATGCATTAAATAATCCGATACGTTTCATCGATGTTGATGGGATGTACGCAGGTGATCCTCCTGGATGGCTTAAAAGCGCAATGGACTTTTTTGGGATTGGTACTTCACAGCCTAAAACAAAAGAAGAGGCGATTGAAAAAGCGGAAGGACAGGAAAGGCTTGGTAGGGTTGCTGCTAATAATAAAGCGATTGAAGAAAGACTTGATAAGTTAGAGTACATTCCTGCTGTAGGAGCGATATCTCAAATATCGAAAGGTTCAGTTAAGCAGGATAACACGATCGTTGCGGCTGGTGTTGGTGCAGGATTATTAGATGCGTTTGGAGGTAAAATAGCGAGCAAGGTTACTGAGAAAGTATTAGGGCCTGCTTTAAGAAAATTGGTAGGGGAAGGACTTGAAGCTGCTGGTAAAGAAATAAGCACGCTAACAAAGTCAGAATTAAAAGCTATTTCATCGTTTGAGAAGCAGATATCATCACATGAAGATAAGTTGCAGAAGTATATTGCCGATCCATTTAAATTTGATAATCAAGGTATTTTAAAAAATGCACCAAGTGATGCAGTACGACAAAAAATCATAAATTCACGTATTAATCACTTGAAGCATGAAATTTCTACCTTTCAAAATAACATTAACAAGATAATCGATGGAAACTGATCAGATGAAAGTAAAAATTGATGACCTAGAAAAAATTTTAATCTTATTGTTTTCACAACTTCGAGAAAATGTAGGAGATGTTTTAGAGATAAATAATGATTTTTATTGGGATATTCCCGCTGAGGATCTTTATAATGCATATGAAGAACCAAAAAAATTAACTCTTGGCCAGCTATCGGATGATCTCAACGAAATAAAGCGATTGATTGCATCTCCAGATGAAGCTATTTCCTATGACCTAAAAAGAATATCTAATATTATTAAATCTTTGGGTAATGAGAATCCAATAGCATTTTAATGATCTAACTGCACAAACCACATCGCGTTGACCCCTTCTCACCAAAACTGAATGACCCCATTGGTTTTTATAATCAATTAGTTAGAATAAGGTTTTAATCTGGTGTCGAGGGGTCAATCAAAATGGTTTTTCTACATTGCCCAAGTTATAATAAATCGTCATAATTGCCATTAAAGTAATCTAATATCGCTACAGCACATGGTATGAATGCAATATCAATAAATCCTGAACAGTTAAACTTATTAAAGCCAACCCCCTTAAATTTGAGTCTATGGTTAAGATAATAGTTAAGGCGACGATCACTTTATATAATTACGAAAAGAGTCGTAAGACTCCATTCAAAAGTGGGTATAGACCATTATTCAGTTTTGGTAGTGACGAATATTATACATCTGGTCAAATTCAACTCCTTGATAGAGATGCGTTTTTTCCCGGTGATACCGCAGATGTACAAATATCCTTTCTAGAAGAGCTTCTAAATAATTCTATTAGTGTAGGTGAAAGATTCTATTTTAAGGAGGTAAAAGACATCTTAGGAGAAGGAATAATAATAGAAATTGCCAATCGAAATTAGATATAATTTCTTTAAAATAGAATGAATAAAAATCTAAATGCATCTATAATGAGTAAATAATAAGGGACATCGATTCTGTTGAATAGCTGAACTCTAGCCAATCCTGATATTACCAATTGTACATTTGAGCCGATTAATACTTTTAATCGGCTCAAAACTTTAAATCAACTTTATGTTTTGTACCAATGCCGCAGAAAAAAATATTCAAACTTTTACAGCTTGTACCTCCAAATCAAGAATACCCGGGGCAGTTTTTTAGCCCCGCATTTTTTGGGTTAAGCTCCATTTTTTTGTCTGCCTAATTAAAAAAACTGCTTAATGATATCTTAAAGCCTGTTTTTTCTTCAAAAAATCGTTTTAAAAATTATTTTCAAATAAATGTTGCGGGGCAAACTGGTTGCCCTTTGCTGTTTTATATTGGTCGGTACCAGGATGCATGTAGCACCTGTTATTTGAAACCATATAAATGAGAAGTACCAAACTAAAAGCCTATACCCTTACGGAGATCCTGGTGGTACTGGTGATCATCGGAATCCTGATCCTGTTGGTTCTGCCCAACCTGATGCCCTTAATTACCAAGGCAAAAAACACAGAGGCCAAAATGCAGCTGCAGCATGCCCATCAGCTGGAAAAGACCTTCTTTTATGAGAAGTCCAAATATTCAACCGATCTGGCCGAGATTGGTTACATCCAGGAAAAGCTGAGTACAGACGGCAAGGATGGCAAGGCCAATTACCGCCTGGAAGTGGTTTCGGCCACGGGCAACACCTTCGTGATCCGTGCCACAGCCGTGGTCGATTTTGACGGCGACGGGTTATTTAATGTATGGGAGATTGACCAGGACAAGAATTTAAGGGAAACCGTGCAGGACTGATGTTTAGTATAATTTTGATAAGGCTCTTACTGCTGCTGATCTTATTGGTGATGGGCATCCAGGATATGAAATTCCGGGCCATTTCCTGGTACCTGTTTCCCGTACTGGCTATCGTTCTGTTGTTGCTTAACCCCTCGTTAAGCCTGCAAAACTGCTTGCTGAACATTGGCTTTGTTGCCTTTGTACTGGTACTGCTGACCGCTTGGTTTTCTTTAAAGCAGGGGAGCATGGTAAACCTTACCCGGCGGCATCTGGGTATGGGCGACATCCTGTTCCTGTTGTGCCTGGCCCTTTTCTTTTCGCCGGTCGATTTCTTTCTGTTCTACCTGTTCAGCCTGTTGCTGATCTGTATGGGTACCGGGGCATACCTGCTTTTGCGCAGGCCTGCAAATTTTACAATCCCACTAGCGGGGTTGCAGGGCTTTGTTTTGATCCTGCTTCTGCTGGCTTCCTGGATCTGGAAAACAGCACCGGGCAATGGCGATTTTTTACCTGATCTTTTATCAAATGTTTATGAAAGAGGTTAAACAGGAACTGAGCGTAAACCCTGCATTGATCCATGAGCTGACCATGGAACAGGCCTGGTATTACAGGATTTTTCCGGAAGAACTGCTGGCGGATACCTTATGCCTGTATTGTGAGGAGGGGGCAGATGTGGCCGCCTTAACAGATGAGCTGGAGGTTTTACTGGGCAGAACCATTGTTTTGCAAACGCTTGACCCGCTGGTAATGGCCAGGCTGCTGAACCAGTATTACATCAGGGAAGAGCAGCAGACCAGCATCGGCAACCTGACGCATGACCATGCTTCTGATGATTTCCTGGAAAACCTGATTGCTGAGGCCAAGCGTTTAAAAAGCAGTGACATCCATATTGAAACTTACGAAGAAAAATGCAGGGTGCGGATCCGGATTGACGGGATGTTGATTGAGCGTTACCTGTTGAGCCGCCTGGAATACCCGGCCATCATTAACCGGATCAAGATTCTGGCTAACCTGGACATTGCAGAGAAAAGACTGCCGCAGGATGGCAGGATCAACTTTAAGACTGCCCAGCACCAGTTTGACATCAGGGTATCGGTGCTGCCCACGCTTTATGGCGAAAAGGTGGTGCTCCGCTTATTGAACAATGATGCCACCAATATAGACCTGTATACCCTTGGCTTTGCTGAAGGGGATCTGAACAATTACCTGGAAGGGGTAAAAAGGCCCAATGGCATTGTACTGATCAGCGGGCCAACAGGCTCTGGTAAAACCACCACCCTGTATGCTACATTGAAACTGCTGAACAAGAACACCAGGAACATCCTGACCATTGAAGATCCCATTGAATATACGCTGGACGGCATTAACCAGGTACAGCTGAAAGAGAACATAGGCCTGACCTTTGCTGCGGCACTCCGCACTTTTTTAAGGCAGGACCCGGATGTGATCATGGTTGGGGAGATCCGCGATCCGGAAACGGCCAATATGGCCATACGCGCTGCATTAACGGGCCACCTGGTGCTTTCTACCATCCATACCAACTCGGCCTGGGGCACCATATCGCGTTTGATGGATATGGGCATTCCACCTTTTTTGGTGGCCAATACGCTGAACACCTCGGTAGCGCAGCGCCTGGTGCGCCTGCTTTGTCCGCATTGTAAAACCCAAAACAGCATGGAACACAGCCTGTACCCTAAAAGTTTTAACCCGCCCGAAAAGGTGGATGTGCATTGGATGGCAAAGGGCTGCGACCAGTGCTATTTTACCGGTTATAAAGGCCGTAAGGCAGTATATGAAGTGATCCCGCTGGACCAGGAGCTGGCCTTCCAGATCAAGGCAGGTAACCAGCAGCCTGAGGCCTTATTAAAGGAACGGGGAATTTATACCATTGGTGAAAATGCTTTTGCGCTGTTTGCCCATGGCCATACCTCATTAGAAGAAGTTTACCCGCTATTGTATAATTAACATGAAGAAATCGATTTTTAAACCCTTATTCGTGCTGTTGTTTTTGTGTGTATCGTTATTGGCACAGAAACCGGTTTTTGGACAACAAAGTCAGCAGGAGCGGATGGAAACCCTGGAGAAAAAACTGGTGGGACTTTCGGCCTTTGTACCTGGCTTAAAGCAAAAGGTGCAGCTGGGGCTGTCGGGTGCCTCCATTCAGGAGTTTTTAAGGGCGGTGGCCCAGGCCAATCAGCTCAACATCAATGTAGATCCGATGCTAAACATCAAGGTGTCGAACAATTTTACCAATGAGAATGCCTTGAATGTGCTGCTTTTCCTGGCCAAAAATTATAGCCTGGAAGTGAACGTGATCGGTTCTATCATTACGGTTGGGCCCTATAACCCGCCGGTGATCAAAGCCCCTTATGTGCCAAAAGTAATTGCCCTGAAATACAATGCGGCTGCAAATACCCTATCGATGGAACTCAGCAGCGACAGCCTGGTGCTGGTGGCCCGTAAGATCAGCCAGCTTTCGGGAAAAAACATTGTGGTGCCGGTAAGTTTAAACAGCAAACTGGTGAGCGGCTTTTTTAACGAGGCCCCACTGGAGACGGCCCTGGAAAAACTGGCCTTTGCCAATGAGCTGAAGCTGACGAGGACCAGCGACAATGTATATGTTTTTCAGGCCCTGGAGGAAGGGGAAGAAGTTTTTATCAATGCAGATAAGGACACTGACATCAGGAAGAACCTGAAACCAACCGCCGGGGCCGGGGCTGCTAAGGGCACGTTTAATGTTTCAGGAAAAAGCGATAAGAACATTAAAAGTGGTAAGCTGCTGACCATTGATGCCATCAATATCCCGATCATAGACCTGGTGAAATCGGCCGCTAACGAGACGAATATCAACTTTTTCCTGTATTCGGAACTGAAAGGGAACATCAGCACCAAGGTGAACAACATTACCTTCGATAATTTTTTGACGGCGATGTTTAACGGAACGGACTATACCTATAAAGTGGATAATGGGGTGTACCTGATTGGCGACAGGAAACTGGAGGGGCTGCGCAAGAACAAAGTACTGCAATTGCAGTACCGGTCTGTAGATACGATCATGAACATGATCCCTATGGAATGGAAAAAGGGGGTGGACATTAAGGAGTTTAAGGAGCAGAACACCTTGCTGCTTTCCGGTTCGGCCCCGCAACTTGCGGAAATTGAGACCTACATCAGGGAGCTGGATAAACTGGTGCCGATGGTGCTGATTGAAGTGACCCTGCTGGATATCAGGAAAGGGCATACCACCAAGACCGGCATAGAAGCCGGACTGGCAGATTCGGTGGTGCGGACCAGGGGTACTGTGCTGTCGGGTGTGGACATGACACTTGGGGCAGGTTCTATCAATAACCTGCTCGGAAAAATTGGCTCCAACAGTGTATTTAATATCGGGAAGGTAACCCCCAACTTTTACGTGAAACTAAATGCACTGGAAGCCAACAACAATATCGAGATCAGGCAGGTGCCCAAACTGGCCACCCTGAATGGTCATACGGCCAATTTAAGTATAGGCACCACCCGGTATTACGTGACCAAAACGCAGAACGTGTTTTCATCGGTTAATACCCAAACGGTATTTACCGAACAGTTTAACAAGGTGGATGCCAACCTGGCCATTGGCATTAGTCCCGTGGTTTCGGGTGATGACCAGGTGACCCTAAAGATTAAGGTAGAGATATCTGACTTTATTGGTACGCCGCCCGCAAATGCACCGCCACCGACATCGACCAGTAAGTTTGAGTCGATTATCCGAGCACATAACGAGGATATGATTGTACTGGGTGGTATGGAAAGGTCGGAAAAATCGGATAGTGGAAGTGGCGTACCCCTGCTGTCGCGTATACCGGTCCTGAAATGGATATTTAGCAGCAGGGAGCAAACGAAATCGAAGGTAGTAACGCTGGTCTTTATTAAACCGACCATAATTTATCAATAATATGCTGAAGGCCATGATACAGGATTTAATGAGGCTGAGCACCCTTACCGGTGTGCAGGTACATACGGAGAAGGATGGGCAAAAGCTGATACATGCCTGTACCCTTAAGCTAAGCAAAGCGCAGCTGGCTTTTGAGCACCAGGACAAAGGCCTGAAAAGTGTAGTGCACTTTGCCAAAAATTTTAAGCCTGGTCCGCTTGCAATTGTGCTGACGGGAAAGGGCATCATCACTAAAAAAATTGATAAGGTACAGGGCCTGGACCCGCAGGTGCTGAACCAGGTATTGCCGAATGCGAATCCGGATCATTTTTATCTGCAGCATTATAGCAATGAGGAGTATTCATTTATCTCGGCCATCAGGCGTAATGAGGCCGATGAGCTGATGGCCGCTTTCAGGGAACAGGGATTTATGGTGTTGTCGCTCAGTTTGGATGCTTTTGTATTGGATGATGCGATGGAACTGAAAGAGGGGCAGCTGGAAGAGGAATTGTTGCCTGCCTACGCCGCGGCTTTTCAGGTGCTGCTGGGCGGAACGGAAGGAACCTATGTAGCGGTGGAGCAGCTGAGGGTTAACCGGGCGCAGGCTTTTGCCAGGGCAAAACTAAAAGGGATAGGCCTGCTGGCCGGACTGGTGTTAATGGTTTTGCTGCTGCTGAATTTTGTAGGGTACAGCTATTACAGCGAGCAGGTTAAGCTGCTTTCGGCTGCCAGTAACAGCAGTACTGCAGAAATAGGAAAATTGAGAGGCCAGGAAAAGGAGATCGGTAAAAAAACGGAATTGATTAAGGCTGCCGGCTGGACTGGTGGCTTAAATTATGCTTACCTGTGCGATGCACTGATGGCCTGTATGCCAGCTAAAATGAGTTTGCAGGAATTTAGCATTAACCCAGCCGATGAGGAGTTGAGCAGGGCCAGGCATGAAATGGTGTACCAGAACAGGCAGGTAAAGGTGAGAGGGGCCTGCAGGGATGCCAGCATGCTGAACAACTGGATTTTTGCCATCAGGGCGAAAGACTGGGTGGAAGGCTGTAAAATATTGAATTATGCGATTAACCCCGATGATGGCAGCGGATCTTTTGCCATCGCCGTTCAACTGAAAGCCCATGAAGAATAAGACCCTGGATTATACCCTGGTACTAAAGCTGGTGATACCTCTGATGCTTTTGCTGCTGCTGGCCAGTTACCAGCTGGCTTTTAAAAGGACCTGGGAAAGCTACCGGACGTATACTTTACTGAAGGAGCAGGGCCTGGGTACAGATCGGCTGAGCGTGAGCCCGGTTTATACCCTGGCACGCATTAAAAAAGTGGATGAGCTATACCGGCGCTTTAGAGTGGATACCCTGGCCTGGAAAAATACCTTATGGAACAGCGCAGCAGGTTTGGCGCAGAAATATGCCTGTACGATAAATGCCTATCCACCAGTGAAAACGGTGTTGTACAACCAGCAGCAGTTTTACAGGCAGGCTATGGGGTTTAACGGCGAATTTGGAAACCTGCAGCAGCTGCTGCATGAGTTGAGTTATTTAAAAAATATAGGCATGCTGAGCGGGATCACTTATGTGAAAAAGCCCAGGGAAAAGCAACTGCTGCTGAATGTAGAACTACTGGCACTGCCGGACAAAGATTAAATGTATATGAAGAGAAGAACAAAATTTTGCGCTGCTGCGCCCATGCTGCTGATCATGCTTTTGATGGGGATGGTCATGTCCTGTAAAGATTTCATAGAACCTTCGCTGGAAAAACGTAAGGTAGTATTGCTGGCCCCTGCAGATGGCGCTGAATCTGGAAAGTACCAGGTAGGTTTTTGGTGGGAACCGGTTGAGGATGCACTGTATTACCGGCTGCAGCTGGTAACGCCAGATTTTGCCGGTGCGAGTTCGATGGTTGCAGATACGCTGATGAATGGTTTAAACAAGATCAGCTTAACGCTTGACCCCGGCCGGTACCAGTGGCGGGTAAGGGCTGAAAACGGGAGCAGCCATACCGCTTATACCAGTGCTGGCTTTATCATCCATGAATCTTCTGTTGAAGAGCAGAAGGTGATACTCAGTTTGCCGGGAAGCGGTTACCTGAGTAACCAGGAAACGGTGCAGCTGAAATGGAATGCCCTGTTTGGTGCGGAACAGTATCGGTTGCAGATTGATACGGAGAATTTTGGGGATGAGGCAAAAATGGTTTACAATGGTACCTCGGCCGGTCTTTCTTACAGCTTTACTTTTCCGAAAGAGGGCTTGTTTAAATGGCGGGTAAGGGCAGAAAACGCTACGGTGCAATCGAAATGGTCGGACATATTCAACCTCAGTTATGACATTAGCCCCCCGGGCAAAGTAACGATTGTTGGCCCTGCAAACGGGCTTGTGGTAACTAAGCCGGTTACACTGCAATGGACGGCTGTAGCCACGGCTAAAAAGTATAAGTTATATGTGTTTAAAAATGATAAGACGGTATACAGTTCCGGTTTCCCGGCGTTGGTGAGTGGTACCAGCTATGTGTTTAACCTGGGCGAACCGGGTGAAAAGGTTTACTGGCGTGTTTCGGCGGTTGATGAGGCAGGTAATGAGGGGGCCTTGAGTGATGAAATGAACTTTAGCATTCAGTAAGGTATGAAGCACAAAAAGGCATTGCTGTATTTACTGGGGTTTTTGGTGATCTGCATCTGGGGCATCATCATTATGCGGGTTTATGCTGCAGTTGGAACAGATAAAGCGCTTTTGCCGGCGTTAAATATTACCGGGGGTACAATAAAAACCCATGTGCCTGTGTTGCAGCCGGATACTTTTCAGTTGCAGCTGGGCTATGCTGATCCCTTTAAAGAACTGGAAACCGAAGGTCAGCAGTCTGCCGTTTCTGTTGCTCAGGTTGCAACAGAAACGGTGCAGCCCATCAGGCCGGTGCCTGCAGCGCCAATGCTTAAGCCGGTAAACACCAGATACCTGGGCTATGTATGGAATGCAGGGAACAGGAAAAAGGTGGCCATTATGAACCAGAATGGCAGGGAACTGATGCTGGAAGAGGGCGGGCTGATCGATGAGCTGCAACTGATCAGCATCAGCAGCGATTCTGTTAAAGTGAAGTATAAAGGTAAAACGAGTTTTATAAGGATAAATAAATGATGAAGGTAAACAGAATTTTAACAATTGGCTTGCTGGTATTTTCGGCCTGTAAACCACAGGAGCTGAGCCTGATTGGTAACCTTGGCCGTAAGGTAAGGGTAAGTACTGCCGATGGTTTTATTTATGCAGAACTGGCAAATGCGGAGGATAAGATATTTACGGCCAGTAATAAAGTGTATGCCTGGTATGGTAAAGGATTGATACACAGTAGTCAGGGTGATTATTCGGGTAAACTGCTGCATGGGCAATACATAGCTTATTATGCAGTAAACAAACAATTGAAGGAAAAAGGGGAGTATGCCTATGGACTGAAAAACGGGAAATGGCTGATGTGGCAGCCTGACGGGACTTTGCTGGAAACGCAGCACTGGTATAGGGGCTTAAAAAATGGCCCTACCCTGCGGTATGACAGCTTAGGTAAGCTAAAAGAAAAAGTAAGGTACAACAATGGGAAGCTGCTGGAAAAGAAAAAAGGGACAAGCCTGTTGGTGCGTTTAAAGAAAATGCTGAAAGGGAAAAAGAAATGATCCGGTCTTCTGCGTTATACATTTCTTTGATCTTATCGATGCTGATTGTGCTGGTCTGCGGATCGGTATTGCTGATCGGCTATACCTACAGGATGGAAAATAAGAAGCTGGAACGCAGGGATAAGCTGGAGCAAAACCTGGAATCGGGATTGACCGTAGTGCTGCAGGCCGATTTTAATACAGATACTTTGGCAAAAATGAGTTTATATGGCCTGGACGATGACAGTGTATTGCTGGATAAACAAGCCTGGGGGATTTATGAAATGGGGCTGGTGAAGGCCTGGATAGGCAGGGATACCTTACAAAAGGCTTTTTTAATTGGCGCCGGGGTAAAGGACACATTAAAGGTGCTGTACCTGTGCGACGAGGACAGACCGCTGTCCATCAGTGGTAAATCTTTGATCAGGGGAACAGCATACCTGCCCAAATCGGGCATAAAGGCCGCTTATGTTGAAAATGCAACTTATGCCGATAAAACCCTGGTTTATGGCAGCATAAAAGACAGTGGGCGGTTACTGCCGGAACCTGATGGAGGTTTTTTGCAACAGGCTGTTGATTTACTGGCTGTGCTGGACCATAAGGAGCTGCCGGCCGAAGAAATGAATGGGCCGGATAAGGACAGTACGTTAAACTCTTTTTATGCACAGGTAAAAAGGGTTTATATGGGGGAGGCGCATGCCGCGCTTTCAGGTTATAAGGCCAGGGGCAAGGTGATGATCTTTGCAGACAGCGCTATTGTGATTGATGAAAGTACCAGTTTAGACCAGGTGATCCTGGTAGCGCCTTATGTACAGATCAAAGATGGCTTTAAAGGAAAGCTGCAGGTATTTGCCAGCGATTCTATCCGGGTGGGTAATAGGGTGCAGCTTGACTATCCTTCGGCATTGCTGGTATTAAAAAATGATACGGCAAAATTTCAGGTAAGGATAGACATTGGCAAAGACTGTAAGGTTGAAGGGGTTTTGTTTGCCTACGAAAAGGAGCGGAGTCAGCTGATGCCCGTGATTGCCCTTGGCGAAGGTTCAGTGGTTAAAGGCGAGATCTATGTAAAAGGATATTTGAACCTGGCTAAAGGCGCTGCTGTTCAAGGTTCTGTTGAACTGATCCGTTTTATGGCCAGGACCAGCAGCTCGCTGTATGAAAACTACCTGATCGATGTGCAGCTGAACAGGCCTGCACGTTCAGGGTATTACCTGAGCTCGAAATTGTTTAACGGCCAGGCCGATCAGAATAAAGTATTGTGCTGGCTATGGTAAGGGGAAGAAAATTGAACGGCTCATCCATCATAGAAACCATTGTTGCTGTGCTGATCCTGCTGTTGAGTTTTGCAGCTGGCATAAGTCTGTATAGCCAGGTGATGCTGAGCACGTATTCGGACGTAAAACTGCGTGCCAGCCTGGAACAGGGTTTTGTAGCCGACAGCCTGATCAGTGCCGGTGTGTTTGAAGACCAGGTATTACAAAGAGGGGAACTGCATTTTGAGCTGGGTTATAAACCTGTTGAACGATACCCGGGGCTGCTGCTGATGCAGCTGCAGTGTTACGATCTGTCGGGCACTAAATTATCGGAGTTGAGACGTATGATCAGGAGGGACGATGGGCAGTAAGGTTAAGGCTTTTACCCTGTTTGAGCTGGTGTTGAGCATGCTGCTGGCTACTATAGTTATTGGCATGGCCTACTATGCCAGTTCCATTTTTATGCGCCTGCAAGAGGGCTACAGCAAAACCAACCTGGTGCAGGCAGAACTGGTGCAGTTTAAAAAGGTGATGGCTAAAGATGTGGAAAGGGCTGCCAGCCTGGAGCTTTCAGAAGGAGAATTGCTACTGGAGGATCTGAAAGGGGGGCTGCTGATAAGCTATGAACTGGGAAAGGACCGGGTACTGCGTAAGGCTATACTGTTGGATACTTTTAAGCTAAAAGATTTAAAGGTACAGGGAAGTTTTGAGGGGCAGGTACAGGAATCGGGTTTAGCTGACCTTTTGGTTTTCAGTTTCAGCCATGCGGATGAGCCGGCCTTGTTCCAGGTGAAGAAGCAGTATTCGGCAGAGGAGCTATTTCAACTAAAAAAATAAATTATGGTCAGGGTAGACATTTCAAAATATCAGCAGCGCAGTAAGACCTTGAAAAAGGAAGTGCCCAAACCTGGTTTTTCCTTGGGCGAAATGCTTTCCAAAGACATCAGTATTGGTTCGGGCAGGTTATCGGACAAGAAGAAGGACGGTTTCTTTTTTGAATTGAGCACGTTGCTGCAATCGGGCATTGATTTGAAAAACAGCCTGGACCTGATGACGCTGGAACATATTAAGGGGACAAAAGATAAACATACGGAGCTCATCAGGCAGATTAAGGAGAAGGTTATTGCGGGGCAATCCATGGCTTTGGCGGTGCAAAGTTCGGGCAAGTTTTCGGACTATGATTTTTTTAGTATACAGATAGGGGAAGAGACGGGCAACCTGGCCGAAGTGATGAAAGACCTGGCGGTATACTATCGCCGTAAGATTGCCCAGCACAGAAAGATTGTGGGGGCGCTTACTTATCCGCTGATCGTACTGGGCACTTCGGCCGGAGCGGTATTTTTTATGCTGCGTTTTGTAGTACCTATGTTTAGTGATGTGTTTAAGCGCTTTGGGGGCAAACTGCCCTGGATTACCCAGGTAGTGATCTCTTTTTCTGCTTTTGTGGAACGCTTTTTTATTCCTGGTTTCTTGCTGCTGGCGTTGCTGGCTTACCTGGTTTACCGCAACAGGAACGGGTTGTTGTTTAGACGGGTTACCTCTGATCTGGTGTTGAAGATACCGGTGCTGGGCGAACTTGTGAAAAAGATTTACCTGGCCAGGTTTTGCAATACCATGCGTTTGCTGGTGAGCACCAGGATCCCCTTGCTCAGGGCCATTGCCATGGCCGGACAGACTATTGTGTTTTACCCCCTTGAGGTTTCTTTAAAGAAAGTAGAGCAGGGCATAATGGAAGGCAGGGCATTGCATGAATGCTTAAGCGATTTCAGCATTTATCCGCCCAAGCTGGTGCAGCTGATCAAAGTTGGTGAGGAGATCAATAAACTGGATTATTTTTTTGAAAGTATAGCCGGGCAATATGTAGACGAGATAGAGCACCAGACCAATACCCTGAGTAAACTGATAGAGCCATTGATCATTATTTTTTTAGGGCTGGTGGTAGGGTTTATCCTGGTGGCCATGTACCTGCCAATGTTTGAAATGAGTAACAGTTTTTAACGCTTAATATGAATGCTATGAAAGTAGATTTAAATCGGGTAATTACCATTGACGCCTTAATCAGGCAGAAAGCAACGGGCAGTCCTGACTGTTTAGCCGAACATTTGAACATTTCGAGACGTGCTTTGTTTGACACGCTGAATTTTATGAGGGTGCAGCTGGATGCCCCTATAGTTTACAGTAAGATTAGAAGGACATACACTTATCAGGAGCATGGGAGTTTTAGCTTTAAGTACAGGAAGCTATAGTTTAAAAAACATTATATAGATTACTTAAAATTTTAAGTACCTTTGCGGGGCCTGGGTAAAAATCTGGGTAATTAGAGCATTTTAATCAAATACTGCGCATTATGGATTTTATGAAACTGACCCTGGGCGAAAAGTTCAGGATGTTAAGGGAGCAGGCAGGCACTTCCGTAGAAGAAACGGCTGCATTGCTGAAGACTGCGGCAGGGACGTACAATAAAATTGAAACTGATTTTATTTATCCTACGGAAAGTATGTTAAATAAGGTAGCAAGGTTGTATGGGATAAGCTATGATGAACTGCTGAATGTAGGGGAAGGATAGTTAAGCGTTATCCAATTCCTTGATGATTATTCTATTATTAATCATTTGTCAAAAAAATGATGAAAAAAGAGGCAGAAAAATGAACCAAATGGTATAAAATTATGTTAAAAAATTATAAGATCACAATAGCTTCATCACAAATGAAATAACAATAAAAAAACAGATGAAAAAGGATGTTATATTAGTGCCAAACAAAAAAAATGAGTAACCAAAACAGCCCTGTTGTCGAAAATCACCTTGTACGTATTGGCGTGTTGTTGATTGACATGCAAAGGGATTTAATATTTGAGATAGATAATGAGCAGCTCGTATTTTTGGAGTGTGAATTTATCAGAATACAGGAAGCCGTTACCCAAATATGGGCCGAAAAGCCAATTGGCCTTTCTTATTTTCTGTCATTTCATCTGGCAGAAGCCAGAAGACTGAAAAATCAGATCAAAATTAAAGAACTGCTTAAAAACAAACCGGAAATGACAGATACTGCTATTTTTAGGTTAAATGTTTATACCTTGTTAAGGTATAGCCTGAATGATCTGATCCGTTTGCTGAACAAATTGATAAAAGGAGAGGGGATTCATTTGAAAATAGACTGATGCTTTAAGAGACTAAAGACATAAGGATCAAAAAGGGCTTGCTAAATTTAATTGGCAAGCCCTTTTTAATAGTAATGGTATGGTATTATACCAGTTTTTTATACCTGATGCGATGTGGGGTTACATCGCCCAGACGTTTCTTGCGGTTCTCCTCATAATCGCTGTAGTTTCCTTCAAAAAAGTAAACCTGTGATTCACCCTCAAAAGCGAGAATGTGTGTACAGATACGGTCTAAGAACCAGCGGTCGTGACTAATTACTACTGCACAGCCACCAAAGTTTTCCAGTGCTTCTTCCAGCGAACGTAATGTATTTACATCGATATCATTGGTAGGCTCATCCAGCAGTAATACATTTGCCCCCCTTTTTAAGGTAATGGCCAGGTGTACGCGGTTACGCTCTCCACCGGATAATATTCCTACTTTTTTCTGTTGGTCGCCACCATTGAAATTGAACTTGGATACGTAAGCTCTGCCGTTTACCGCTTTGTTGCCCAACTGGATATTATCAAGTCCGTCTGTGATGTTCTCATAAACAGTTTTATTGGGGTCAAGATCGTTGTGCATCTGGTCTACATAGCCCAATGCAACTGTTTCACCCACGCGGAAAGTGCCGCTATCGGGAGTTTCCTGTTCGGTAATTAATCTGAATAAGGTAGTTTTACCGGCACCATTTGGACCAATGATACCTACGATACCTGCAGGAGGCAAAGAAAAGCTCAGGTTTTCAAACAAGATCTTATCGCCATAGGCTTTGGTTACATTATTGGCTTCGATTACGACGTTACCCAGTCTTGGACCTGCAGGGATAAACAGTTCCAGTTTGTCTTCCCTTTCTTTGGAGTCTTCTGAAGCCAGCTTGTCGTAATTGGATAAACGGGCCTTAGACTTTGCATGTCTGGCTTTTGGTGCCATACGTACCCATTCCAGTTCACGTTCCAGCGTTTTCTGGCGTTTGCTTTCTGTTTTTTCTTCCTGGGCCAGGCGCTTGGCTTTTTGGTCTAACCAGGAAGAGTAATTTCCTTTCCAGGGAATGCCTTCGCCTCTGTCGAGCTCAAGGATCCATCCGGCAACATTATCCAGGAAGTACCTGTCGTGTGTTACTGCAATAACAGTTCCTTTATAATTTTTCAGGAATTGTTCCAGCCAGTCGATGCTTTCTGCATCCAGGTGGTTGGTAGGCTCATCCAGTAATAATACATCCGGTTCCTGGAGCAGCAGGCGGCACATGGCCACACGGCGGCGTTCACCTCCTGATAATACCGCAATTTTGGTTTCAGGGTCCGGGCAGCGTAATGCGTCCATGGCACGTTCCAGTTTGGCATCTAACTCCCAGGCGTTCACTGCATCTATTTTATCTTGCAGTTCGCCCTGGCGGGCCATTAATTTATCCATCTTATCGGGATCGGAATAATTTTCTTCTAAGCCGAATGCTTCATTGACTTCCTCATATTCTTTCAGGATCGCTGTTATTTCGGCAACGCCTTCTTCTACAACCTCCCTTACAGTTTTATTTTCATCCAGTTCTGGTTCCTGGGCCAGATAGCCAACGGTATAACCTGGAGAGAAAACAACTTCTCCCTGGAAGGATTTATCCAACCCGGCTATAATTTTTAAAAGAGAAGATTTACCGGATCCGTTTAAGCCGATTACGCCAATTTTGGCGCCGTAAAAAAAGGAAAGATAAATGTTCTTTAAAACTTGTTTCTGTGGTGGGTAAATCTTATTTACCCCTGCCATCGAAAATATAATCTTTTCGTCCATGCTAGGTATTTCGTGTAATTAAGGCAAAGATAGCAAAGGTAATGGAAACTCATATTGCTTATGATTTTACTGCCGGCAACGTAAACGTTAATACAATTCGCGTGCTGGTTTCAAATCTATTTTAAAACCACCTACTACCAGGGTAGTAGATTAACTGTTTTATTAATACATAGCTTAAGATTAATGAATAGGAAAGAAGCGCAAGGGTCATTTGACGGGTATGGAGCAAATACTGTTGCTGCTAACTTTTGCTTGCCAAAATGGGTGTACAAGTACGCGTATAGAGGAGATTATTTATCACCTGGCCATCCAGGATATGACAAGGCAAGTAGGGTACGGTAATGGACTTACCAATAACCATAGCAAACCACTTTATTACTTTTTGAGAAGTATTGCATGCTTCATTTATGATGCAGATCAATAATGGATAAGAAACAATTAAATAGATTAATATAAACCAAATGAAAAAACTAATTTTAAAATCATATGCTTATCGCAAAGTAGATATTCAGCCTCGCAGATCTTCTTCTTCTGTATTCAGTTTAGTTGTGATGTGCTTAACGGTAGTTGTTTTATCCCTGTCTTCCTGTGAGCAAGACAAAGAATCACATAGAGACCTAATCCCATCTGACGTTTCCGGAAAGGTAGCTGAAATTGCTTCCGCTCAACCGTTGCCTGGTGGTAAAGCAAGGTTTACCTGGGTAAATGGCAACTTTGATACAAACGGTTATACATGGGAACGAATAGTGAATCTTGAATTTAATGCGTCAGCAGGTACTGTAAATGCAACGTTGTATAACTGGCAAAGCGACGTTAAATTTGGTAAAACAGCTTTTAATTCTCATAGGTGCACTTTTGATGGAGTGACCAAAACCTGCCCCACATGGTCGCCGACCGGCTGGATTGTTGGAGGAAGTGTAAATCCATATAGAAGCTGGTCAGGTACATACGTATATAATGTAACCAATGGCCGTCTGGATATTTCCTGGACTACTGGCGCTATAGCAACTGAGAGTTGGACAATAACCAACCCAACACCAACCATTGCAAGGGCTTCGCTAATAACATCCAGTTACACACTTACCCATGGTCGTGGCTATGGAAGCAATGCTTCATGGAGTACTTATAAAAATATGGGTGAAATTTACACCTTTGCTCAGGCCCTTACTATTCCAACCTTTAAAAGTACTACCAGTAAAAGGGTAGCGGCAAGCGGTGCTACAGGAACAGCAACGCCTGTTATAACAGCTGGAACAGGATTCAATGGATGGGCTAAAACTTCTCTTAATCTTCAATCATTTACTAGTCCTTCTTGACCAACTCCAACAAACAGCTTGCATGTTTGGGATATGGGTTCAACTGCATGTACACCGTCTGCCTGCAGTTCAACTCCTCATCCCGGAGCAACCGGTATTATATATCATTTATCTAGCAATAATGACTCTAGACAATTGGCTTATACTAACAACTGTGCCTGCTTGTCTACCGCTTCTGAATTCCCTTGTTATCCAAGAAATCTTCATCCTTCTGCACTTATGCAGATCATCGATGACAATGGGGATCTTGTAGCTTTAGTAGGTATTGAAGCTCAAAATCCAGTGACAGGAGATAGTGGTAATCCAGCTTATCAATTTCATTTGTGGGATTTTAATAACATCCCCTGATTATTTAGCAATATTCATCTTGCAATAAAAATCCAGAGACTTGTAGTGTCTGGATTTCTTAGTAAGCAAAGATAGCAATGCTTATGGGAATTCATATTGGTTATGAATTTCGTACCGGCGACGTAAACGTAAATACAATTCGTATATTGTTCCGAATTTATTTTAAAACCATCTACTACCTGGGCACATGTTAACTGTTATTTATTACTACACGACTTAATGATTAATGAATAGGAAAGAAGCGCAGGAGTTATTTGACAGGTATACAGCAAATTTATGTACTCCGGAAGAAAGAGCAATTGTAGAACGATGGTATGCTAAAGAGTCAGATTTGCAGCAATTACCGGAAGTTAAAGATGTAAGTGGGGCAAAAAATGAAATATGGGATGGTGTTTTGAAGCAGGCTGGTTTAGCTGAGCCAGCCCGGAAATCGCCATTAAGAATCTGGATCAGTTCTGCTGCTGCAGTGTTCATTTTAATGGCTGCAGGCTTCTACTTTTATATTTCGAAGTTTAGCCCGGCACCTTTAGGTAAACAGCAAACGATTACTGATGTGATGCCCGGCGGTGATAGAGCAGTACTGACGCTGGCTGATGGTTCGACTATTATTTTAGACCAGGCAAAAAAAGGCATACTTGCTAGTGAGGGCAATACATCGGTAAGTAAAACAGGCAATGGCCAGTTGAAGTATGATGTGCTGAAAAATGGACCTGGTACTAAAACTGCCGTTACCTACAATACAGTGAGCACACCAAAAGGTGGGCAATATCATGTCATTCTTCCGGATGGTACCGGCGTTTGGCTAAACGCCGTTTCATCTATAAAGTTTCCTACGTCATTTGCGAATAAAGAAAGAAATGTGGAGATTACAGGGGAAGCTTATTTTGAAGTAAAAGCAAATGCAGCTAGCCCTTTTATTGTAAAGGCCGGAGAAACCAATGTGCGGGTATTGGGTACTCATTTTAATGTGATGGCCTACGCAGATGAAGTGTCCGTAAATACTACTTTGCTGGAAGGCAGAGTTAAGGTTTTTGCAGGTAAAAATGTAAGTACAATTATGCCAGGACAGCAGGCTGTAACGGCAAAGGGTATGATCCATGTGGCCAATGTTGATGTTGAAGAGGCCATTGCCTGGAAAAATGGCTATTTTTACTTTAAAGATGCTGATGTGAAAACGGTGATGCGACAGATTTCAAGATGGTATGATGTAGATGTGGAATATAAAGGAACTGATTCTGAAACTGCATTTTCCGGAAAAATGCATAGAAATGTAAATATATCGAAGGTGCTTGAAATGTTGAGCTATTTTAAAATTGATTATAAAATAATAGATTCTAGATTTCATAAAGGTAAAAAGACCATAGTGATTAACTAAAATATTCTCTCCCTGGTTATGAAATTAATAACGTTATTGATAACCATAGCTTTTATTCATATCAGTATCAAAGGATACGGTCAGATTACGCTGAACCAGAAAAATGCAGCACTGGGAAAAATATTTCAGACGATTGAAAAGCAAACGGGTTATGTGTTTTTGTATACAGATAAAGAGCTGACCAGGATAAAGATTGATATACAGGTAAAAAATGCGCCGATTGAGGTAACGCTGAAGGAATGCTTCAAAAACCTGCCTTATACCTTTAAGATCGTTGAAAACAATATCCTGCTTAAAAAAGAGGATGACATTGTCGTATTGCCTGAAACAGCTGCTGCCGGATCGGAGATCCAATTACAGGGAACGGTGAGTGATGATAAAGGTGCGGCCCTGCCTGGCGCAACGATAAGGGTGGAGCACAGCAGCATTGGCACAATTGCCGGTTTAGACGGTACATTTACCCTCCAGGTTCCGGATGCGAAAGTGATGCTGATTTTTTCGTATGTGGGTTTTGTGACAAAAAAAGTAAGACTTAACGGACTGGCCAGAATGGAGGTGAGCCTGACGGAGGATGCGGCTGCTTTTGCAGAAATCCAGGTGGTGGGTTATGGTATTCAGAAAAGAGCCAATGTGGTAGGAGCCATTTCCAATATTAACATGAAGGAACTTAGAAAAGCAGCACCATCAAATTTGAGCAATGCGCTCGGGGGCCGTGTTCCTGGTATAATTAG